>DATCBR010000150.1:0-4488 GCA_036511765.1 Acidobacteriaceae bacterium
AACGCACGTGCGCTCGAAGCGTTCCCGCGCCAGTAACGCTTCGCGAGGAGTCGCCTCGAACCCGCGCGCCGGCTCATCGCATGTCAAGGATGCGTCGTCGCACGCGCGCAAATCGCATTCGGCGAAAGCAACCCCGCATGCGGCGGCGGCGAAGAAGAGTTCGCGCGCGGCGCATTGAGCGCGCTCGACAATGGCTGCCGGACGGGCTGCCGGATCGGCTACCGCATGAAAAAGAATGCTTGCCATTGGTGGCGCACGGATGCATTCTGTTGCTAGAATCCGTGCGCGGTGGAATTGCTCTTCCTGTTGCACCGCCAAAGAGATTCGAAACGCATCGTGAAGAAATCAGCGGCGCGGCAACGAGGGTGTAACGATGAAGCTCACTGGATCCGGTTGGCTTGATGAACTCGACGAGAACAAACCCGCCCTTTCCGCAATGGGAGGCGATGACGAATTCGGCGAAGGGTACGACAGCGGGTCTCCGTTCGATGACGACGACGAGGAAGAGGAAGAGGTCGTGATCGCCGTTACCTCCGACGACGATGATCTCGCCGAGGAAGACGCTGACGACCTGCTGGAACCCGACACACATAGGGAGGAAGCAGTAATCGTCGCCGCGCTTCCAGTCTCCGGAGTGCCTTACCAGCCCGCCGAGCGGATGTCGAAGCCGGCAGTGAGCGCACCGAAGTCGCTGCCGAAGAAGGCCTCCGCAAAGAAGGCTGTGAAAAAGGCTCCCGCGAAAAAAACAGTACAAAAGCCTGCGAAAAAGGCCGCCAAGAAGGCCCCTGCAAAGAACGCAGCGAAAAAGGCGCCGGCCAAGAAGGCTGTAAAGAAGGCGGCGAAGAAAGCCGCTAAAAAGACATTGAGATCTGCCGCGAAGAAGCAAGGCTCCCGTCGCGGCGGGAAGGCAGCCTTGAAAAAGGCAGCCGGTAAAAAGGGCGCCAAAAAACTCAAAACGAGAGGTACTACCTTGGCAACGAAGAAAGCAGCAAAGAAGGCAACCAAGAAGGCAGCGAAGAAGTCAACCAAGAAGGCTGCTGCGAAGAAAAAGAAGTAGTTCTCTACTCGCAACATAAGGCAAGCAAAATGGCCCGGGCTCCTCTCGAGAGGTCCGGGCCTTTTTGCGTCTGGAGGATGACTACTTCAGTTGCTTAGCTTGTACTTTATCCGCTTCGCCGCCATTCATGCCGGCGATAGCGCCAAGCACGTCGTCGGTGTGCGTGTTGGGATTGACCTTGGTCCAGACCTTGGCAATCTTGCCCTGCGGCGAGATCAGGAACGTGTCCCTGTCAGCAAAGCCATTGGCGCCATGCATGGAGACGGGAACGCCGTAGGCATCGATCACCTTGTGGCTGGGGTCGGCCAGCAGCTTGAAGGTGAGCGAATCCTTGCTGCAGAAGGTCTTGTGGCTTTCGACGGTATCGAGCGACACACCCAGCACTACGGCATTGAGAGCGTCCAGCTTCGGCAGCGCCTCCTGGAACTTGTGCGCCTCAATGGTGCAACCGGTGGTCATGTCCTTGGGATAGAAGTAGAGGACGACCCATTTGCCGTGATACTGCGAGAGCGAGACGTTGGTGTCTTCCTGCGAGGGCAGGCTGAAGTCCGGCGCCTTGGCGCCCTCAGCAATTGGATCGGCTGCGTGGGCCTGGAGGCCCAAGATGGCGAAAGCGAATGCTACGGTGAGGGCGATTCCTAAACCTTTGCTGCGGAGCATGTGCTTCTCCTCTGGAAGAAATTTCTGGGCAGATAATTGTCTGGCGCAACGGTCGTGATGGCTGCGATGCGACAGGCCCGCGTAGCGATAATAGTACGCTTTGCGGAACCGGCAAGTTGTCACGCGCCTGTCACGGACGCTCCGGTGCAGCGGGGTTCGCGGCAGGCGCTGTATCGTCTGCAGGCCTTGCGACGATGGTGATTCCTGCGGCATCGGCGGCGGCCGCGATGGCGGCTGAGTCGAAGAGCAGCGTGCGGCTGGACTCAATGGCGAGGCAGGTTGCGCCGGCGCGGACCATCGCCTCGATGGTTGCGACGCCGATTACGGGCACGTCGAAGCGCATATCCTGCTTTGGCTTCGCGACTTTCACTACGGTGAGCGCGCGGCTGAGGGTCGATGCGGGAGCGCCGGAATCAAGATCAAGCCTGCGCATCAGCGCACCGGCGCGCTCGATGGTCGCGTCTGTGCCTTCCATGGCTTCGACGGCAACGCAGGCCTGCGCGGCGATGACGACGGTCTGGCCGAGATCGTATTCAGCAAGCGCGTGCGCGACCGTTCGTCCGTAGGCGATGTCCTGCTGCTCGTCCTCGCTGGGCGCGCGGCGCGTCAGGACGCCGGGCTTCGCAAGCAGCGGTTCGAGGTAGTGGGTCGAGGAGATCAGTTCGATGCCTTCGTCGCTCAGCAC
The DNA here is from genome assembly GCA_036511765.1 of Acidobacteriaceae bacterium. Lineage (GTDB taxonomy): Bacteria > Acidobacteriota > Terriglobia > Terriglobales > Acidobacteriaceae > Edaphobacter. Next base: position 2,403 of record DATCBR010000150.1, read on the forward strand.
CTTGGCGACCGCGCCGAGCAGCATGTCAGTGTTGCGGGTGCGCAGATTGAGCAGCAGTTTGGCGAGACGCCAATCGGGGCAGATGGAAGAGAAGATCTGCGTGTGGCGCACCTGGCCAGCCATCACGGCGCGGGTGACATGCTCGGCGTGGAAGGTATCGATGAGCTTCGACAGTTCGCCGAGCGAGAGCCAGTGCACGCGAATGTGTGGATCGGCGGTGGCGCGCGCGTCGATCTCAGGCGCGGTCTCTTCCTTGATGGCTGCGACGACGACGGTGAGGCCGTGTGCGCGCGCGGCATCGAGCAGCAGAAAGGGAAAGCTGCCGTTGCCGGCGATTAGGCCGAGGATGCCGGTTGCCGCAGCCGTGCCGGCTGATTGCTCGCTTGCGTGTTGTGCCGATGCGTTCATTCGGAATGAGCCATTGTAGCCAGTGGCGCTGGGCCAAAGTGTGTGGCGACGAGGGCGAGGGCTTCGTCGCGGGTGTGGATCGTGCCTTCAAGCTGGGCGTCTTCAGCAAACGCGAGCATGGGCTTGAACTGCGGCGAAGGTCTGTATCCCGCGGCGATGAGGTCGCGGCCGGTGAGGAGCGGAGCAGGGCGTTGGTCGGGAGCAGGCTCTGCTTCGTAGGCGGCTTTGGCGATCGAGTAGAGCGAGAGGTCGCCGTGCGCGGAGGTGGCGTCGAGGCGGTGCAGCGCGAGGTGCTCCTCGAAGTGCGGCAGACGGAGAAAACGCCTGAGCGTTGCGGGGCGCATCTCGCGGATGTCGCCGAAGCGCATGTGGTTCTTGACCAGCGCGACGATCTGAGTGGTCTCGTCCTTGGAAAAGCGCAGGCGCGAGAGAATCTCCTCGGCGATGCGCACGCCGACCTCGACGTGGCCGTTGAAGCGGATACGGTCGCCTGGCACACTTGGGTTGGGAGGCTGGAAGGTTGCGGGCTTGCCGATGTCGTGCAGCAGTGCGCCCCAGGCGAGGGTTGCGCTGCAGCCGGCGGGCAGCTTTTCCAGCAGCAGCATGGTGTGCGTCCAGACGTCGCCCTCGGGATGGTACTGCGGCGGTTGGGCAACGCCCTTCATGCGGACGGCCTCGGGCAGGATGCGGCTAAGCAGGCCGAGCGAGTCGAGCAGCTCGAAGCCGCGGCGCGCGCCGCCTTCGGTGAGGATGCGTGTGAGTTCGTCGCGAATGCGCTCGGCGGAGACTTGGGTGATCTCGGCGGCAAGATCGCGGATGCCAGTCTCGTCGAGAGCAAAGTTGAGGCGCGCGGCGAAGCGGACGGCGCGGAGGAGGCGCAGCTTGTCCTCGGTGTAGCGGAGTTTGGGGTCGCCGATGGCGCGGACAAGTTTCTTCTTGAGGTCTTCGCGGCCGCCGACGAAATCGAGGACGGAGGCATCGAGGTCGCCGGACGTTTCCAGCTTCATGGGGTCGAACTGGATGGGGTTGAGCAGCATGCCGTTGATGGTGAAGTCGCGGCGGAGGACATCCTCGGCGGGCGAGGTGGAGAAGCGAACGGCATCGGGACGGCGGCCGTCGGAGTAGGCGCCGTCGTTGCGGAAGGTGGCGACCTCGGTGGCGATGTCTTGTTCGGCGGGATCCGATGGTTCCGCTTCGTTCCCAGGTCTCAGAGTCGAGACCTGGGGCACCCGGTCTCGTGGCGCGCAGACTGGCTCAGTCACTACCAGCACGACGCCGAAGTGCGCCCCGACGGTGAAGGTTCTGGGGAACAGCGCGACGATCTGGTCCGGCGTGGCGGAAGTGGCGACGTCGTAATCCTTGGGTGCGAGGCCCAGCAGCAGGTCGCGCACGCAGCCACCGGCGAGATACGCTTCATACCCCGCCGCGCGCAGGGTTTCGACGATGCGCAGGGCGGATTCGAATTGGGGCGTCGTGGGCAACAGGTCTCTGCTTGAGAGTAATCCGTTTCGGGTGCAACATTCGAGACCGCTAAACTAAGAGCATGCCCACCGGCCTCATCCTCGGCATTGAAAGCTCCTGCGACGAGACCGCCGCAGCCGTCGTCGAGCGCGGCGCGCGCACGCTTTCGTCCGTCGTCGCGTCGCAAATCGCCACCCACGCCCGCTATGGCGGAGTC
>DATCBR010000151.1:0-2921 GCA_036511765.1 Acidobacteriaceae bacterium
CGCTACCAAGGAATTCGTTGAAGTCAGCAGGCAGGGCAGGCGCGGGAATGGCATCGGCAGTTGGCATAGAAACGGAAAGGCAGGACCACGAGGAATCCTGCAATCCGAGTCTAAGCCATCGGCCTCAGAAGACGATTGCCGCCGAAATCCGCACTGCTGCGCACTGCTGAAGGATGTCGCCGGTCCCACGAACGCAGCTTTTCCGATCCCTAATAAATGGAACGATTTATGATTATCCATAGGCAAAACCACCGCCGGCACCGCTCCGTCTGTTGACTTACTTAGATCGCCCGCGTTGGCTACTGATTTGCTGAGATAATGGATGTTACCTCGGAAGGTCTGTCCGAACGCCGCATTGGTACTGCGTCATGAGAAACCCATTTCAGACGCGGATTCTCGCCGTCGCCCTGGCAGTCGCGACGCTGGGAGTCTGTGTGCTCGCGGGGTTCAACTTCTCTGACGAATTGAAGGCCCAGTTTCCTACGGACGGAATTGTCTGGCTGGAGACGCAGGGGGGCCTCCGCGCCGATCGCGTGCCAACAGAATCCGCCGGAGGCAACGCCGGCATTCATACCGGTGACGTCCTGGAAGCCATCAATGGATCGCCCACGCGCCGCCTCGCCGACCAGGTGCGCGCGGTCTACCGCATCGGCTCGTGGAACTCCGCGACCTACACCATTGCGCGTCCCATGGCTGGACACGCAGCCGCCAGCTTCCCCGTGCAGTTGGTGCTTGAAGAAGAAGACTCGAGCACCGCGCACGGCAAACGCCTGATCGCGCTGGTCTATCTGCTCATCGGCCTCTATGTTCTGTTCCGCCGCTGGACCGCGCCCAAGTCGCTGCACTTCTATATCTTCTGCCTGGTCTCCTTTGTTCTTTATGCGTTTCGCGCGACAGGCGATCCTGGCGTGTTTGACCGCCTCATCTACTGGGGCAATCTCGCTGCGAACATGCTGCAGCCGGCGCTCTTCCTGCATTTCGCGGTCAGCTTCTCCGATGTGGGGGCCGAGGACAACGCCGCGCCAGGGAGACAGATGCAGATGCGGCGCAGACTGTTTGCGGCGCTGCTCTATGTGCCGGGCCTCTTCTTGATCGGGCTGCAACTGTGGGCGATGCTGCGCTGGTCGGCCACCGGCGTCCTCAGCCAGCGGTTGGACCAGCTCGCCGTCGGCCACATGGCGCTCTACTACGTCATCGCCGCGGTGGTCTTCTACTCGCGATACGCTCGTGCACGCATCCCGCTGGAGCGCCAGCAGCTCAAGTGGCTCACACGCGGCACTGTCCTGGCCGTCGGACCATTCACCATCTACGCGGTCCTCTACCTCAGCGATGTAGCCGCACCCTCGTGGTTCGCGAAGATCGTTCTGCTGGCGCTGGTCGTGCTTCCACTCAGCTTCAGTTGGGCCATCGTCCGCTATCGCCTCATGGACGTGGACCTCATCTTCAAGCGCGGCGTCACTTACACCATCGCCACGGCTGCGCTGGCGGGCCTCTACTTCGCGGCGGTCGCCGTCGCGTCTGAGGTCATCCACACCAGATACTCGGGCCTGGGTGTCTGGGGCCCCATCATCGCCATCATCGTCATCGGGCTCTCCTTCGATCCGCTGAAGCGCATGATCCAGTCTCATGTGGACCGCGTCTTCGATCGCAAGAGCTTCGACTACCGCGAAACTCTCATCGACTTTGGCCGCAGCCTCAACTCGCAGACCGACCTGCGCGCTCTGCTCGACGCCATCGTTGAGCGCCTGCCGCAGACGCTGCTGGTCACCCGCGTCGCTGTCTTCCTCGCGGAAGACACGGCCGTTACCTCATCTGCCTCCGGCCCGCGCTTTGTGCATGTGGCCTCGCATGGTCTCGGCAATCTTCTGCCACAGGACCTCAGCTCCCTCGATCTCGGCTTCCTGGACTTCGGCCGCGACGGCTCGTACGACCATCTCTTCTTTGAGAATCCGCAACTAGCCTTGCGGCTGGACGGCCCGCAACGCCGCGCAGTGCGCTCGCTCGATCTCAACTACTACCTGCCCTGCCGCGTCGCCAGCCGCGAGGGCGCCGGCACGCGGACAGTCGCGGTGCTGGGCCTGGGCCGGACGGACGCCGGAGATTTTCTCTCCAGCGAAGACATGGAAGTACTCAGCTCCTTGGCCGGCTATATCGGCATCGCCATCCAGAGTGCCCAGCTCTATCGCAGCCTGGAGCAGAAGGTCTCCGAGTACGAGCAGCTCAAGGAGTTCCACCAGAATATCGTCGAGTCGATCCACGTCGGTATCTTCGCCGTCGATCTTGAAGACCGCATTGAAAGCTGGAACGCGCAGATGGAGGTGATGTACGCCCGTCCGCGCGCCGAGGCGCTCGGCCAGCCTCTCGCTTCCATCTTCCCCGCCGAGTTTATGCAGCACTTTGACGCCGTACGCGGCCAGCAGGGGACGCACAACTTCTACAAAGTAAAACTGGCCCTCTCCACAGGCGAGACGCGCGTGGCCAACATCGCCATCGCACCGCTGTTGACCCGCGACTTCGCGGTCGTGGGCCGCATCATCCTTGTGGATGACATCACCGAACGCATCGATCTGGAGACGCAGTTGACGCAGGCTGAAAAGCTTTCGTCCATCGGTCTGCTCGCCGCGGGCGTGGCGCATGAGGTCAACACGCCGCTGGCCGTCATCTCCAGCTACACCCAGATGCTGGCCAAGCAGATGCGCCCCATGATGGAAAACGACAAGCGCCTGGCCCCGGTGCTGGATAAGATCACCCAGCAGACCTTCCGCGCGTCGGAGATCGTCAACGGGCTGCTGAATTTTTCGCGCACCGGCGGGACCGCCTTCACCTCCGTTGACCTGAATCGCCTGGTCCGGGATACTCTCACTCTTCTGGACCACCAGTTCAAGACCGGGCAGATCGCCATCGAGACCGAATTTGACGCC
>DATCBR010000152.1:0-6814 GCA_036511765.1 Acidobacteriaceae bacterium
CGCGATCTCAGCCGCACCGATCAAGCCCCGCGTTGCATCCGTCAACGGAACGATCACCACAACGATATCCGCCAGCGGCAGCAACTCATTCAAATCGCCGATTGCGCTTACCTTCGGCTGCTGACGTGCGCTGCGGGCCACCCGCATCACGTTCACTCCAAACGGCGTCAGCCGCGCCTCGATCGCCGCTCCGATCGAACCGTAGCCGACGATCAACACGGTTTTGCCGGAAAGATCCTCAGCCAGAACGGCGTACTGACCACGGGCCGCGCCGGACTCGTTGAGAAAATCGTCGGCAGCTGTGGCGAAACCACGCCATTGGCGCTGGTTCTGCAGGTCACGGTAGAGAGGGATACGCTTCATCGCGGCCATGATCGCAGCCAATACCCACTCGGAGGCGGAGATGTCGTGGATGCCACGCCCATCACACAGCATTACCGACTTCGGCATCCAGGGCAGGATCCAGTCCACGCCGGCCATCAGCGATTGTGCGACCTTAACGCCCCGTATCTGCGGAAAGGCTGCAATAGCGATCTTCGGGACGAACGGCACGATCCAGAAGTCGATCTCGACCGGAACGGAGATTGCACGAGGCAGATGCACAATCTCAACCTCAGGCGGGAAATCGGCCAGAAGGTCCGGAGCAACGTTTTCATCTACACCTACCCGTACACGCGTATTCGCCATGCGCAACAGTGTGCCTGAGCACAGCGTCGAGGTTCAAATCATTCGCCTGGAGGGGCAACTTGGCGACCAGCTTGCCTTGCCCCTCCCCTTTCGATTTGCGGAACACGGCCCTGTGGGGCAATATGGGGAATGCGTTTGCGCCCCGCACGGTGAGGACAGCATCCTGCAACAAAGGAGTTCCTATGAAGCGCAGAATCCTGCTGGTGGATGATGAGGTTGCCGTTCTGCTGACTCTGAAGGCCGTGCTCGAGATCAGCGGTTACGACGTGGAAACCGCCGCCTCAGCGCGCGAGGGCAAGCACCAGCTGCGTACGCAGCAGTTCGACATGGTCATCACCGACATGCGGATGGAGAGCGATGCCTCCGGCGCGGAGGTCATTCAGGCTGCGCGCCAGGCTGACTATCGTCCCGCCATCGCGCTGCTCACCGCCTTCCCGCTGGCTGAAGAGGACTGGCAGGACCTGGGCGCCGACAAGATGCTCGTCAAGCCCACGCAGACTCGCGTGCTGCTGCAACAAATCGAAAAGCTGCTGGCATCCCACCAGGCCAAACTCGCCAGGCTCGGCAGCGCTGCCCCACCTCCAAACGGGGCGATGGCCGCGAAGGCGAAACCTCGCGCGGCGAAGAAGGCGCAGGGAGTTGTTCTTGCCGCCGCAGCCGCGAAGACAGCCGCAAAGAAAAAGACCGGCGCGAGAGTCTAACGCGGTGAGTGGGTCTTGATGTATGTGCGAAGCGCCAGATTCAGGTCCAGCGCCTTGCGCACGCCGGTGTCCAGCATGCGCGCCCAGTCGCTGCCCGGCTCCTTCAGCTCCAGCGTGCCAATCAGGTAGCTGGTCTGCACAATCACTTCGAGCGCGTTCGAGAGCTCATGCGCAAGCTGGCGGATCTCCAGAGCCAGCTCCTCGGGAATCTGCGCTGCGCCGGTTTCAGTCGTCTCTATCGGTTCAGCCATAGTCGGGACGGTCTCGTCTCCCGCTTATATTCGGGTCCCTCAAGCCGTCCCAGTGTAAGCGATGCGCCGCTCGATTGACAGCGCGGACACGGTTTGAAAGACTAAGTAGGTCATATTGCAGCGCGCAGTTTTCTTCGTGCGCAGCGCCGAAGTGGCGGAATTGGCAGACGCGCATGGTTCAGGTCCATGTACTCGCAAGGGTGTGGGGGTTCGAGTCCCTTCTTCGGCACCAGGTTCAAAGCAGACAATCCAATGTCAACCCAGCTTGAGAAGATTCTCGCGCATACGCGGCAGGAATTGACTCCGCGTCGCGCCGCGGCAGATCTTACTCTTCTGGAGCGACAGGCCGCCGCCCACCGGCCGCGAGGCTTTGAGGCCTCGTTGCGCCGCGCCGCGAAGACGGGGCCTGCTGTGATTGCCGAGTTGAAGAAGGCGTCTCCTTCGCGCGGCCTGATCCGAGCCGACTTCGATCCAGTTTCGCTGGCGGTATCGCTCGAAGGTGCAGGCGCGACTGCACTCTCCGTACTCACGGACCGCGAGTTCTTTCAGGGCTCGCTTGAGAACCTCACGCGCGCATCGTCCGCAGTGAAGATTCCCTGCCTGCGCAAAGACTTCATCGTTGACCCGTTCCAGATCGTCGAAGCCCGGGCTGCTGGCGCCGACGCCATCCTGCTGATCGTGGCTGCACTGACGGATGCCGAGTTGCAGCGGCTCTACGCCGAGGCGCAGCGCTTGGAGCTCGACGTCCTCTGCGAAGTGCACAACGCCGCAGAGCTGGAGCGGGCCGTCGCGCTGGGATTCACCATCATCGGCGTCAACAGCCGCAACCTGCACACCATGCAGGTCGACCCCGAAGGCCAGCTCGAGCTCGCCCGCCGCCTGCCACAAACGGTCCTCCGTGTCGCCGAAAGCGGCATCCGCACTGCGTCGGATATGGCGCGCATGGCATCCGCCGGCTACGATGCCTTCCTCATCGGCGAGTCGCTGATGCGCGAGGCTGATCCCGGCGCGGCTCTCGCCGGCCTGCTCGAGCGCGAGGTTTCGGCAAAGGTGTGAAGGGGCGGTTACTCAAGGGCGCGGAGTTAGCCGTGCCGTTCCCCAGGGAATAAGCGCGGCTAAGCCGTTTAGGTGAGTCGTGGCGGCTTGCGCATCCTTCACCGGTTCTGCGCATCAGGATGTGATTGAAGCGTTATCTGCGTCTGAGAAAGATAAGCCAATGTGGATCAAGATCTGCGGGAACACAAATCTCGAGGACGCAAGGCTCGCTGCCGAACTGGGTGCGGATGCGGTCGGCTTCATCTTCGCCGCCAGCAAACGCCAGGTCACAGCCGCACAGGTGGCCGCGATCGCCGGTAAGCTTCCGGAGAATGTGGAGCGGGTTGGAGTTTTTGACTCGCAGGATGCAGAGGCGATCGCTTGGATCGCGCGCGAAGCCTCTCTCCATGCGGTCCAACTACATGGCGGCTACGATGAAGAAGTGCTGCGACAACTCGGGGTGCTGTTCGCAAGTTCAGGCATCCGCATCATTCAGACACTGCACTGGACAGTCGGCGAGAAGTACGCAAGCGCGCACAATTTGATTGCCGCAGTGGTCGATCACCGCTTGCTTCAGAGAAAGTTAACGCGTATCTACGAATTCGGCGTAACTGATCGTGTCCTGATCGATTCGAAGATTGGCTCCTCGCCCAGCGGCGGAACCGGCATGACCTTTGACTGGGACGCGGCACGTAACCTTTTCGCCTCAGCGCCTGCGAGTCTGCGCCTCATCGTTGCAGGCGGCCTCAGGCCGGAAAACGTCGGCCAGGCCGTCGCGGAGCTTGCGCCGTGGGGCGTCGATGTCTCCAGCGGCGTCGAAGCCTCCGTCGGCCGCAAAGATCCCGCAAAGCTCGCTCAGTTCATCCAGAACGCGCGCAGTATCTCCACGCCGAATTCCGGCGTTCGATAACAACTGAGTTGTTCATAAGCACGCAGCACCCACGCACCCCAGCTGATCGTTAGCTGTGGTGCTGGCTGCCGTGCGAGCCGTGTGTGTGCGCCACAGGCGTGCGGTCGTGATAACTCGCAGTATGCGAGTGTGTTCCGGCGCTATGCTCCGCAAGGGCGGAGGCAGGCGCCAACACTGCCAGAAGCAGCGCAAATGCAGCAAATACGGCCTGAAGATGAGTTTTCATGGCTTCTTCCTTTCGACGATACTGCCATAGGACGCGCCAGGATCCAGTCCGGATTCGTAATAATTTGTAACTGGTAATCGTCGGGCAGTTCCGCGAGTAACTAATACGCCCGCACCCTTAGAGCACATGAGTCAGCCGGCATCGCATGTCCCTGGTGGCACTCTCCGGTTGCGCCGCCCGCTCTGCCGCTGTATCGTAATTCACAGGATGACACGCACCTTCAGCTTCGCGTTTACCTTTCCCTACTGGCGCTCCTGGCGCAGTGGGGGGGCGGACTCGCGGACCAGCATCATCTGAAGCTTTCAGACTGATTCAGGAATTCCACGAGCCGCGACCATATCCGTCGCGGCTTTTGCTTTGCTCGAATGCGCATGAGGAGAACAACGATGGGCACTACCGCAGGACTCATCTCACCCGCCGGATTTGCATCGGCCTCACGCCCCGGACGCTTCGGGGCCTACGGCGGCCGCTATGTGCCGGAGACGCTGATGGCAGCGCTCGAAGAGCTGGAGCAAGCCTATGCAGCGGCCGACGCCGATCCGGCCTTCCATGCCGAGCTTGACAACCTGCTGCACCACTACTGCGGCCGGCCCACGCCGCTCTACTTTGCCAAGCGCCTCAGCGATACGCTCGGCGGCGCGAAGATCTACCTCAAGCGCGAGGACCTGCTGCACACCGGCGCGCACAAGATCAACAATGCGCTGGGCCAGGGCCTGCTCGCGCGGCGAATGGGCAAGCAGCGCATCATCGCGGAGACGGGCGCAGGCCAGCACGGCGTGGCCACCGCCACCGTCTGCGCGCTCTTCGGCCTGGAGTGCGTGATCTACATGGGCGAAGAGGACATGCGCCGTCAGGAGCTGAATGTCTTCCGCATGAGGCTCCTCGGCGCGGAGGTACGCGGCGTTGCCGCCGGCTCGGCCACGCTCAAGGACGCAATCAACGAGGCCATGCGCGACTGGGTCACCAACGTTCGCGACACCTACTACATCCTCGGCAGCGCGCTGGGCGCGCATCCCTACCCCACGATGGTGCGCAACTTCCATCGCGTCATCGGCCGCGAGGCACGCGTGCAGATGCTGGAGCAGGAGGGCAAACTGCCCACGGCGATCGTCGCCTGCGTCGGCGGCGGTTCCAACGCCATTGGCGCGTTCTATGAGTTCATTCCGGACAAGGATGTTGTACTCATCGGCGTCGAGGCTGGTGGTCGCGGCACCGCGCTCGGCGAACACGCGGCCAGGTTCCAAAAAGTCGGCGGCGGTCTTCCCGGCGTGTTGCAGGGAACTTACAGCTATGTCCTGCAGAACGACGCGGGCCAGGTCGCGACGACGCACTCGGTCAGCGCGGGTCTCGACTACGCCAGCGTTGGCCCGGAGCACGCCATGCTGCACGACTCCGGCCGCGCGGAGTACACGTCTGCGACCGATGCTGAAGCCCTCGCTGCAACCAGCACGCTGGCGCGTACCGAAGGCATCCTGCCGGCGCTCGAGAGCGCACACGCCGTTGCCGAGGCCATCAAGCTCGCGCCAAAGATGGCGAAGAGCGATGTGCTGATGGTCAATCTCTCCGGGCGCGGCGACAAGGACATGGGCATTCTGGCGAAGGAAATGGACCTGAAAGGCGCGGCGGCGCAGAAAGAGAGTGCACGTTAATGCCGATTTCGTTCAAGAACAAACCGGGCCTCGTGATCTACCTTACGGCGGGCGATCCCGACCTCGCGACCACACGCGACATAGCGCTGGCCGCAATCGACAATGGCGCGGACGTGATCGAGCTGGGCGTGCCCTTCAGCGATCCGCTTGCTGACGGGCCAGTGATCCAGCGGGCGAGTGAAAGAGCGGTTGCGCGAGGCGTACGCCTAACGGACGTCCTCGGCGTCGCGCGTGAGTTGCGCGCGGCACGGCCCAACTGCGGCATCGTCCTCTTCAGCTACCTCAATCCCGTGGTGCGCATGGGTATGAAGCCCTTCTGCGCGGCGGCGAAATATGCAGGCGCCGATGGCGTGCTGCTGACTGACATGATCGTCGAGGAGGCGGAGGAGTACCTCGCCGAGATGAAGGCCAACGATCTCGCTCCGGTCTTTCTTGCCGCACCCACCTCGCCCGATGCGCGGCTGAAGGCCATCGCCGCGGCTTCAAAGGGCTTCGTCTATGCCATCTCGCGTGTGGGCATCACCGGCACGCGCGATGCCGTCGCCAGCGACGCGCCGGACCTCGTCGCGCGGCTCAAGAAGTTCACCCAGCTTCCCATCGCTGTCGGCTTCGGCATCTCGAACGCCGAGCATGTGCGCGCGGTGGCCGAGTTCGCCGACGCAGCCGTCGTCGGCAGCGCGCTGGTCGCGCTGATCGAGAAGACGTCTGCCGCCGAAGCGCCTGCCGCTGTCGGCAAGTTCATCGCGGAGCTGAAGCGATGAACCTGCACATGCAGATGCCAAAGAACAGACACGCGCAATTTATGATGGTGCGGGAATTCGACAGCCGCAGCGCCGCAGCCTGGCGCGCGTGGCCAGCGGGAAACGCGAGGCGGACGGCATGGACATCTCCGACTGGAGACGCAGGATTGACGAAATCGACGAACAGATCGTGGCGCTCATCAGCAAGCGGGCCGAGGCGGCCCAGGCCATCGGCGAGCTGAAGAAGCAGTCGGCCCTGCCGGTCTATGAGCCGAACCGCGAGCGGGCCGTCTTCGACCACGTCAAGGCCGTGAACCCCGGGCCGCTCTCCCACGCCGAGATGCAGCATGTGTACGAACGCATCATCGACGTAATGCGCACGCTGCAGCGGCGCGACGCATAACGATTTCAGCGAAGAAAGAGACACGCAATGATCGTCGCAATGCAGGAGACCGCAACCGAGCAGCACGTACAGGCCGTCATCGAGCGCATGGTCGAGCTGGGCTTCAACGTGCACCGCACCACAGGCGCGCAGCAGACCATCCTCGCGGGAGTCGGCACGCCGGCACACTTTGACGTGGTCGAGTTCAAGGTGCTCCCCGGCGTACTGGAGGC
>DATCBR010000153.1:0-3231 GCA_036511765.1 Acidobacteriaceae bacterium
TTCACAGCATGAGCGAACTGCAACCCCCAGGCCCCTCCTCCCCGTCCTCTCATTCTTCCATCGACCTCTCCGCCCGCAAGATCGCCTATTTCTCCATGGAGATCGCGCTCGCCAAGACCCTCCCCACCTACTCCGGTGGCCTGGGAATGCTCGCTGGCGACACCCTTCGCTCCGCGGCCGACACAGGCGCCTCCATGGTCGCCGTCTCGCTCGCCCATCGCCGCGGATACTTCCAGCAGCACCTCGACGCCGCCGGCCAGCAGACTGAGTCCGACGTTTCCTGGTCGCCCGAAACCACGCTTCCGGCAGCCGACCAGGTCATCGCCGTCACCATGCAGGACCGCGAAGTCCTGGTCCGCGCCTGGCGCTTCGACGTTGTCGGCACCTCCGGCCACATCATCCCGGTCTTCCTCCTCGACACCGACGTGGAAGGCAACGACCCCTGGGACCGCAAGCTCACCGACCATCTCTACGGGGGCGACACCCACTACCGCCTGTGTCAGGAAACCATCCTCGGCATCGGCGGAATCGCTCTGCTGCACGCTCTCGGCGTCTGCCCGGAAGTCTGCCATATGAACGAGGGCCACGCCGCGCTGCTCACCATCGGCCTGCTCGAGCAGCATCTCGACGGCGTCCCCTTGCGCGACGCCACCGACGCCGACCTCAAGATCGTCCAGCAGCAATGCGTCTTCACCACGCACACCCCCGTCCCCGCCGGCCACGACCAGTTCGGCGTCGACCAGATGTTCAAGGTGCTGGGCCACGACCGGGCTTCCGCCATCGAGCGCTTCGGCTGTCTCCACAACGGCCTGATGAACATGACCTACATCGCGCTGCGTTTCTCGCGCTACGTCAACGGCGTGGCGATGCAGCACGGCAGGGTGTCGCAGCTCATGTTCCCGGAGTATTGCATCCACTCCATCACCAACGGAGTCCACGCCGCCACCTGGCTTTCCCAGCCCTTCCAGCAGCTTCTCGACAAGGAAGTCCCCGAGTGGCGTCACGACAACCAGTACTTCCGCTCGGTCTACGGCATTCCTTCGAGGACCATCTCCGAGACCCATCAGCTTGGCAAGCTCCGCCTGTTTGAGACGGTCAAACAGCGCACTGGCGTTCAGCTCGATCCCAACGTCCTCACGCTCGGCTTCGCCCGCCGCGTCGCCACCTACAAGCGGGCCTCGCTGCTGTTTCAGGAAGTCGCCCGCCTCCAGAAGATCGCCCGCAAGCTCGGCGGCCTGCAAATCATCTTTGCCGGCAAGGCGCACCCGGCGGACAAGGCCGGCAAGGGCCTCATCCGCGACGTGTTCGAGTCGGCCGCCAAGGTCAACAGCTCCACCCTCCGCATCCTCTACCTAGAAAACTACGATTGGGAGCTGGGCGAGCAGCTTACGCAGGGCGTCGATGTGTGGATGAACACCCCTCTCCGCCCCTACGAAGCGTCGGGCACCAGCGGCATGAAGGCCGCGCTCAACGGCGTGCCTTCCCTCAGCGTTCTCGACGGCTGGTGGATTGAAGGCTGTGCCGAAAACATCACCGGCTGGGCCATTGAAGACCTCGACAACGAAGCCCACGAAGCGGCGAGCCTTTACAGCAAGCTCGAAAACTCCATCGCCCCGCTCTACGCCGACAAGGCCGGCTGGGCCCAGATGCAGCGCCACTGCATCGCCATCAACGGAGCCTTCTTCAACACCCACCGCATGTTGGGCCAGTACTTCGCCAATGCCTACTTCCCCGCGTCAGCCTCAGTCGCCGTGTCCGATCAGGAAGTCGTCAACGACGAAGCTGCCGTTCCTGTCCTCGCCTAAGGGATCTTCTACACCTGAAGTTAGAAGCTGACCATGCAGTGGCGTTGCTATCAAAGGGCCGATTTGACCTTGCCCCCGCAAAACGTATCCCTTAGCGAGCTGTTGTAATGCGAAGGGGAAGCGAAGATGACGAAGTCGAAGCGAGGGCGTTACACGCTTGAGTTCAAGCAGGAGGCGGTCCGGCTGGTTGAGTCGGGTCAGAGTCCGGCGTCTGTGGCACGGACGCTGGGCGTGGTGGAGCAGACGCTGGGCAACTGGCTCAAGGCGCATCGTGCCGGCAGTCTGCAAGGGTCGTCCGGCAAGGCGCAAGTGACCGCCGAGCAGATGGAGATCGGCCGTTTGCGGGCCGAGTTGGCGCGGGTGACCATGGAGCGCGACATCCTGGGAAAAGCGACGGCGTACTTTGCCAAGGGGCAGAAGTGAGGTACGCCTTCGTCGAGCGCCACAAGCGGGTATGGCCGATCTCGGTGCAGTGCCGGGTGCTCCGGGTCAGCGTGTCCGGTTACCACCAGCACGTCAGGCGGCGCAAGCAGATGGCCCAGCGCCGCCATCTGAGCGATGCGGCCCTGCTGGTGCATATCCGCGCCGTGTTTGCGGCGAATCGGGGAGCCTATGGCTGGCCACGCGTATGGCGGCAACTGCTCAGCCAGGGTGTCCGCGTGGGCAAGTTGCGGGTGCAGCGGCTGATGCAGCAACATGGCATTCGTGCCCGTGGCAAGCGGCGTTTTCGCATCACCACCGACAGCCGCCATGGCCTGCCGGTAGCGCCCAACCTGCTCGACCGCAACTTCACCGTGGCTTCGCCGAACCGGGCATGGGTGGGCGATGTCACCTACATTCCAACCGAGGAAGGATGGCTGTATCTGGCTGTGGTGATGGATCTGTTCAGCCGCCGGATCGTGGGCTGGTCGATGCGCGGCGACATGAAAAGCGAGATCGTCGTCGACGCGCTGGAGATGGCCTGGTTGCAGCGCTCGCCCGGCAAGGACGCGGAGTTGATCTTCCACAGCGATCGCGGCAGTCAGTATGCCGGCCGCGAGTTCAACCGGGTGCTCGACGAGTGCGCCATCACACCCTCGATGAGCCGCAAGGGCAATTGCTGGGACAACGCCTGCTCGGAGACGCTGTTCGGTTCGCTGAAGGTCGAACGGCTCCACGGAATGCGATTTCAGACCATCCGCCAGGCCAAGGATGAAACCCTCGACTGGCTGCTCTGGTATAACCGGACACGGATGCATTCGACGCTGAAGTACGTCAGTCCGATGCAGTTCGAACAAGAATGGCAAGACAGAACTGGCCACCCGGCGCCAGCGAAAGCAGGCTATGGAAAAGCAGGAAAGCAAAGAACGCTTTCCAACTTTCCCACAGCCTCCACGACTACCAATTTCCTAACCGTTATGGGATACGCATTCTGAGGGCAAGGTCA
>DATCBR010000154.1:0-4586 GCA_036511765.1 Acidobacteriaceae bacterium
ATTCGCCAGGCCCACAGCCGTCTCCGGATTCAGCCCCGACGCCAGGCACAGCGCCAGCACCGCAATCACCGTGTCGCCCGCGCCCGACACGTCGAAGACCTGCCGCGCCACCGCCGGCGCAACCATCCTGTTGCCCGGCCGCAGCAGCGCAATCCCCTTCTCGCCCAGCGTCGCCGTCAGGAACTCGAGATCGAACTCCTTGACCATCGCCTCCGCTGCGTCCAGCAGCGCGTTCACGTCGCGAGAGTCCAGCCCCACCGCCGTCGCCAGCTCGCCCAGGTTCGGACACACCGTCGTCGCGCCACGATAGCGCGAGAAGTCCGCGGTCTTGGGATCGACCAGCACCGGAATCCCCTTCGCCCGCGCCGCTGCAATGATCTTCTGGCAGACCAACGGCGTCAGCACGCCCTTGGCATAGTCCGAAAGCACCACCGCGTCGCAGCCCTCCATCCGCTCCAGCACGCGCGCCGTCAACCTCTCGCAGTCCTTCACCTGGCGCGCACCGGGCCGTTCGCTGTCCAGCCGCAGCATCTGCTGGCGTCCGCCCAGGATGCGCAACTTCGTGATCGTAGGAAACCCGGCACACTCCACAAACCCCGGCATGATGCCGTTCTCGCGCAGACACGCTGCCAGCAGCTTTTCGTCGTCATCGCCGCCGGCAAAGCCGATCACCTCCACCTGCCCGCCCAGCTTCGCGATGTTCATCGCTACATTCGCCGCGCCGCCCGGCTGATGGCTCTGGTGCGTCGCGCGGACTACAGGCACCGGCGCCTCTGGCGAGATGCGTCCCACCTCGCCCCAGATGTAGCGGTCAAGCATCACGTCCCCTACCACCAGCAGGCGCTTGGTACCCCACCGCTGCTCGACCTCGCCGATGGCCTCGTGCAACTGCTCGATCACACATCCTCCGCCCGGCGAAGCTCGCACCGATACATAGGCAGCGCACATTCGGTTCGCCGGAAACACTGTTGCTATCATATCCGCGTGTCCTCTTCGGCAAGCCCATCCGAGAACTCCGCCGGCATCAGGCTGCGCACGGTCTTTCGCACCATCTTCTTGGATCGCGACGGCGTCCTCAACCGCAAGCTGCCCGAGGGCGAGTACGTCGCGAACTGGAGCCAGTTCCACCTGCTTCCCGGCGTGCCCGAGGCCATCGCCCGCCTCAACCGCGCTGGGCTGAAGGTGATTGTGGTTTCCAACCAGCGCGGCATCGCCCTCGGCCTCTACACCGCTGAAGATGTGAATGCCCTCCACACCGAGTTGCAACGCACTCTCGCCGCACACAGCGCGCACATCGACGCCTTCTATTTCTGCCCACATGACAAAGACGCGTGCGACTGTCGCAAGCCCGACCCTGGCCTCTACCGACAGGCGCTTACCGACTTCCCCGACATCACGCCAGAATCCAGCCTTATGATCGGCGACTCCTGGTCGGACATCGAGTTCGGCCATCGTCTCGGCATGCGCACTATCTTTATCGAGGGTGACCCCAGCCGCCAGAAATTCGGCGCCGACCGAGCTCGCGCGCTCGCAGATCAATCGTTTACATCTTTGAGCGATGCGGTCGATGCTCTTCTCACCGCATGACTAATCTTTAAACCTGTCGGCATGGGCCCACAGCCCAAGCCCAGGGTTGGAGATATAGAAGATCTCCTCGCCGCCCACTATATTCCAGCCGTCCTGCAGCTTCGCGGGATCATACCTCTTCGAATACTCAGCCAGGTCGCCATACTCGAAGTGCGCAGCTTCGATCTCCTCGCGCGTCAACCCGCCCGGACAATATCGGATGCGAAACCGGCTTTCGCTCGATCCGTGAATCAAGTGTGCTGCGGCCGAAAGGTTCGCCGCCAGCGCTGCATCGTTCTTCACCGCCTCCAGCGTCTTCGGCGTGCCGCAGTAGCCATATTTGCGGATCAGCTTGTCGATCGTCGGGTCTTCGCCGAACTCTCGCACGCCCGGCGCCAGCACGATAAGCTCCGCGTCGTCCGCCAGCGCCATACGGGTGCGATACACGCTCTTGTTGCCAAGCCACGTACTCTTGAACTCCTCAGGATCGAGATAGACGACCGCCTTTTTGATCTCGCGGTCCATCATCTGGAAGTTGACCTTCAGGCTCAACTCCGCAGCGCGCTCGAAACACTCCGTGTCGTCTCCGACAAAAAGTCCCCGGATCGCAAGCCTGCCCGCGGCGTTCTTGCTCACTACCGTCAGCACATAGATGATCGGCATGTTCTTCGCGAAATGCTCGCTGGCATAGTTCAACACGCGCCGCACGGGCGTATCCGCGCGGCCCATCATGCGCTCCATGCCATACACCGCGCCGAGAAAGTGGCTGCGATGGATACCCATCACACCGCCCGTGCCGACGAAGATGTTCTTGTTGAAGCCGGCCATGCCGACCACCTCATGCGGCACAATCTGGCCGATCGAAAGAATGAGATCGTGGCCGCCCCCCGTCTCTCTGGGTGAGACCAGCAGCTTGTTTACCTGCGCCGGCCATGGATAGTCCAGCTTGCCTTCGCTCACCTCCCGGATGAAATCACCGGGCACCTCGCCTAGCGTCACGATGTCATTGCGCCAGTCATGCACGCGGAACAGGTCCCGCGGCGTAGGCCCGTACATCGCCTGGATCTCGTGGTCGGTCATCGCCTTGTGCGTGCCCAACGCGGGCAGTACATCGGTCAACGCATCGCCGTAGTAATTCCATGCATACTCTGTCAGTTGTCCTGCCATAGAGTGCGCCCGCGTGAAGTCCGGCGGGACAGCAAGCACTCTCTTGCGCGGTCCCAGCTTCTCCAGCGCGCTCCACAGCGCCGCCTTCGTCTCAGCGGCTGTGAACTCCTTCTCGGGCGCACCCGAGGCATAGTACAGGCTCATGCAGATGATTCTAGGCGCGTCGCCGAGCCCAGCATCACCCCGCAACTGCAGGAAGTGATCTACCGGGCCATCGAACGCGATCCCGCGAACCGTTATAGAACCGCGCACGAGTTCGCATGGGACCTCGAACATCTCGACCACATTGGCGCCGAAGATCGAACGGAAATGGTCTACTGGAAACGGCGCGGACAGACCGACAGTCGGAAGGTGCTCGTATACGTCCTTGTCGCGGCGCTTCCGCTGGTCATTATTGGGCTGATGCTGTTGCTTACGCGGAACCATCGATGATCGGGTGACGCAGACTCTGAGACGCCATAGAAGTACCGACATGCCTTTGCTAAATTGCTGAAATTATAGGGCTATTTGGGTGTGGCTCGAAGTACGCGGCAAAACCTCCTGTCCAACTGCTTCAAAGAAATGTGGTTTCTTCAGTTTTCTTCATGGGATCCTCATGGCCCCCCTGTTTTTCTACTGTCATCACGCAATCCAAGCTTTGCCTCAGCAAGTTCGCCTGCACCACACCTGCGGGTCAAAAAGGCGAAAGGTTGCTGATTCTGAGCAACGGTTCGGGAGGAATACATGGACGTTCAGCCACTTTTCATCGAGCTATTGGTTTCCGGCTTTTTTGTCATTGCCTGTTTCAAGTGGCACGGTGACTTCAGCAAGAAGGTCCGCTCGCCGCGTGAGTACTTCAGACTGCTTCCCCGTCTTGAACGTCTCCGTCGCACGCGGTGGCAGTGGTTCTCCATGGTGCTGGTCCTGTTTGTGATCCGCAGGCAGATCGGTGTTCCCACGGTCGTCGAGTTCACCGCTCTCGCCCAGTTCCTGATCTTCCTTATGCTGCCGGTTGGTGTCGAAACGACTCAACAGGCTGCTACGCAGCCGGCAGGCAGATCGTCTCGTCCAGCGATGCGCGCGAGTACCGGCGTGGCTGGCCTAACATCGCGTTCTTCAACCAGGGCGCCTTCAATAGCGTGAAGGCGCAGTCGACTGCCACTGTCGGCTTCATCGCCTTCTTCGGGCCGAAGCGCTAACAAGTACACCGGCAGGCACCGTCGGTCAGCAGAGCGGCGGCGCCTTCTGAACCAAGAACACCTGATTGCAGTGAGAAGGAATATCAACCCGATCGCGCAGCCGTCGCGGGCAGCACGACACGAACACATTTCAGATTTTGACTATCCCTACCAAGGAGACGACGAATGAGCATTAGCGCCACTACAACTCTCTTCTTCTCGCTTGTCGCTATGACGTTCATCGTCATGACGACGAAGCGATACCTCACTGCCCGCAGGCAGCAGCCGGCCTATGTGCCTGGCCGGCTAGCGCGTTTGCGCCAGCGGCTCAATGACCCGCAGTGGCGCAAGTACGGCGGAGTCCTCCTCGTCGGCAAGGTGGCGGGTCTCGCCATTCTCGCCGCAGCAGTCTACTACTTCAACCCCGGCCTTCTGGGGCAGAAGGTACTCGCTGCGGATCCCAGCCTCAAGGGCAATGACATTGTCAACCCCGTCAACACGATGTGGACGCTGGTGGCTGCCTTCCTCGTCTTCGGCATGCAGGTCGGCTTCACCATGCTGGAGGCAGGCTTCTGCCGCTCCCGCGAGACCGTCAACGTGCTGATGGAGTGCATCGTCGACACCTGTCTCTGCGGGCTGCTCTTCTACGCCATCGGCTTCTCCTTCATGTTCAGCCACGGCAACGGCTTCATCGGC
>DATCBR010000155.1:0-4477 GCA_036511765.1 Acidobacteriaceae bacterium
GTGGACAGCCGTCTGCGCACATCGTTCGCAACAACACAATCCGTTATTGCGGTGTGTGTGGCGTCGCGGGCATGGGCACACGCGATGTGCTGATCGAGGGCAACACCATCGAGTGGTGCGGCTGGGCCGATGCCGAACGCGAGTGGGAGTCCGCCGGCGCAAAGTTCCACAGCGCGCAGAATCTCGTCTTCCGCCACAACGTCGTACGCCACATGCGCCATGCCAACGGCATCTGGCTGGACAGCGGCAACCGCAACTGCCGCCTCACCGGCAACGTCTTCGCCGATACCGTCAGCGTCAGCGCCGCCATTCACATGGAGATGAACCGCCAGCCCAACCAGATCGACAACAACATCGTCTGGGACGTTCGCAACGCCGAACCCGGCACCCCCGGGCAGCGCGGATGCGCCGGTTCCGGCATCTTCATCAACGCCAGCGACCAGATCACCATCGCGCAGAACCTGATTGGCCGCGTGGACAACTCAGGCGTCTTCGCCATCGTTCGTCCGGACCGCAGAGGCAGCGGGCTGGCTTCTGAGAACACCATCAGCAACAACATCTTCACCAAATGCGGCAAGACCGCCGTCGTATTCCTGACCGATAAGAACCAGGCGGACGGCAACGTCTACGCCGGCATGCCCGCCAACTTCCTCGGCTTCTTCACCGGCGAGAATAAGCAGTTCGTCGACATCGCCGCCTGGCGCACCACGCACGGCTGGGACAAAAACAGTCTCGTTACCGACACTCAGATCGACTTCAACGCCGACACCCTCGAACTCACCATCAACGGCAGCAAGTCGTTTCCCAAATTCGCCGCTGTCAACCACATCGATAGCGACATCCTCGGCAAATCCGCAGGCGACACCCGCGCTCCCGGCCCGCTTGCCGACCCTGCTGCCAAATCCGATTGGAAGATCGACCCTCGATCCATAGCTTAGAACTTGGTATCACCAGGCAACAGTAGTCCCTGTTTGCACTGGCATCCAACGCGCCGCCTTTACCCGCTCGTTCAGCAGCTTCACCGCTCGATGAGATGAGAGGGCGGCGCCTTTTTGTCAGCCGCCGACGTGTGCGGCTTACCATCCGGGTCTCTAGCTCGATCCGCTTCGACGTCTCGCCGGCCTGGTCTCTTGCGCCCGGCGATAGCGTGTAGTTGGAGCCGTGACGACCCAAATGTCTCGAAGTACCGACGACGATGCGGGAGCTGGGTCGCGAGCGCAACAGAAAATTTGTAACAAATTGTAAACACTATATGTTGCGGCGTTAAAACAACTTAGATCGAGACGAGAGCGGTTGGCTTGCAGATTTGCACTTGCAAAGTGCATGACTTCTAAATACCCATCAGAATGGGTTTTCTTAACCCAAATCAGAGAATTTTGTGTGATGGAAGGGCTCTGGCTCTGAATGCAGCCTCATCTTTGGGGCGTCATGCAGGACCACACCCATAACCAGAAGAATCGACCGGCGTACTCCTGGGAGGGACGCGATGCGATCCGTTCTGATTATTGACGACGACGTCACGCTTTCCGCGATGTTGCGACAGTACTTCGCGCGCCATGAAATTTTACTGACCGCCTGCTACAACGGCGTGGCAGGACTTGACGCAGTCAGCGGGCAACAGCATGATTTGGTGCTGCTGGACGTAATGCTCCCGGATATCGACGGCTTTGAAGTGCTGCGTCGAATGCGCGAATCGTCGGACGTGCGCATCATGCTGCTCACGGCGAGAGGCGATGCGGCCGATCGCGTGCACGGCCTCCGCCTCGGCGCGGATGATTACCTGCCCAAGCCGTTTGACGTTGAGGAACTGACGGCCAGAATTGAAGCTGTCCTGCGGCGTGGCGCACCCAAGGAAAGCGCAGGACGCGCCGAAGAATCGCGAATACGGCTCGGTCAACTGTTGGTCGATTCAAAATCCCGGACCGCTCTTTATGGCGACGAACCGCTGGATTTGACGGACATCGAGTTTTTGCTGCTCGAGATATTTCTGCGATCGCCAGGGATTGTTCTGAGCCGCGACGAGTTGGCCGAACAGGCGCTGCAGCGTCCCTTTCATCCGCTGGACCGCAGCCTGGACATGAGCATCTGCCGGCTGCGTCGCAAGCTAAAGTCTGCAACTCCCCTTGTCCATCCCATCCGGACAATTCGCAGCAGCGGTTACATGTTCTCGGTAACGGACCTTCATCTATCGCACAAAGTCCACTGATCAATCTGGGAGCAAGTACCCCGATGGCGCGTCTGCTGCTCAAGATATTTCTTGCCTATTGGATCGCGGCCGGGGCGATCATCCTTCTCTTCGATCTCGGCCCGCATCGCCACATGCATAATCCGCAGTTGGCCGATGCGCTCGATGCTTCAATCGTAATCAATGGGAGCATGCTGGCTGCGGCTTACGAAAGCGGCGGCTGTGCGGCGACCCAGAAGAGCGTCAGCAGCCAGCAGGATGGTCTCTATCTGGCCGCGCCGGATGGCCGCCTGCTTTGCGGCGATCCGCATTTGGCCGATGCTGCGTCACTGGTAAAGACCGCAGCCGCAGGCGGGAATCGCATGATAGCGAGCCACACCAGGTCGCAGTTGATTGCCATCCCATACACTGCCGGCAGCGGCGCCCAATATGTAATCTTGCTGAAAAACACGTACTCCACGGCGTTGCAGATCTATGGTCTGTTGCCTGGCTCCAACACAATTGCCATATCGTGTGGAGTAACGCTGTTCCTCGCACTGCTGATGGCGCTTCCAATTCGCCGCCTGCGGGCCGCTGCGGGCGAGATCGCGATGGGCAGACTCGATACCCGTGTGCGATGGGACAGTCCTACCAGCAGGTTCACCGGAGGAGATGACATCGACCAGCTCTGCCGTGACTTCAACCACATGGCGGAGCGGCTTCAATCGCTCGCCGACGCGCAGCGGCTGTTATTGTGCGAGGTCTCCCACGAACTCAGGTCACCGCTTGCCAGGCTTGGTGTGGCGCTGAGTCTGGCGCGCTCGGAGTCTTCGCCCGCAATGCGCGAGCACCTCGACCGCATTCGCGCCGAGGCGACGCGTCTCAATCACCTCATCGACCAGGTGCTCTCACTTTCGCGGCTCGATATGCTCTCGCGGCCGGAAGCGCCATGCTGGTTCTCGGCAAGTGAGCTGGTAGCCGATGCGCTTCCCGATCTGGAGTTTGAAGCGGCGCAGTCTGACAGCCACATCGAAGTCCGCTTTGATTCGGACTGCTCTGTTTACGGCGACGCAGAGCTGCTGCGCATGGCCATCGAGAACATTGTGCGGAATGCCATCAAATATGCCGGCCATGCAGGCCTGGTCCATCTGCAGGTGCGCCACGCAGACGACGGCTCATACGTCTTCCGGGTGACGGACAACGGCCCGGGCATACCGGAACACGAACTTTCATCGGTGCTGCGATTGCTCGCTTCCTTTGACCGCGTACTACGGCACTACGAAACCTGGCCAGATCCATGGGGCACCCGGCTTCGCGGACATCGATCTTTCTATCTTCAAGAACTTCCCCATCACCGAGAGGATCAAAGCGCAGTTCCGCGGCGAGATGTACAACTTCCTGAATCACTATAACTATTCCAAGCCTTCGTTGGCTTCAAACGCCACCGCCACTGACTTCAACCGTTACGCGACGCCGAACTCCACTTCAGCCCTCAATGGCAACTTAAATACCGGGCAGATCACGTCGACGGTCGGCGGCACGAGCGCTCCTGGTATCGCTTACGGTAAGCCGTTCAACGTGCAGCTTGCTCTCCGCATCATGTTCTAACTCCGTAGCCGGGTGGGCTGTTCTCCTTGAGCAACGGCCCGCCCGCCTTTCTTCCCACATTCAGCGCATCCGGAGCATGCATGAGAATCAGGCTGCATTGCAGAACACTCGTCTTCGCCACTATGGCTGTCGTGGCATCCCACGCAGCATTCGCGGCCGGCCTCTCCGGCGAGTGGGTCGGGCAGATCACCGGCCCACTCGATTCCCCATACACGCCACAGTACAACCACGTCATGCTCAAATCCAGCGCGGGCAAAGTCACTGGCACGTGGGGCGCATATAACGTTGCAGGAGCGCTCGCCGGAGACAAGCTTAGCCTCTCGCTGACCGATGCAAGCGGCGCACCCGCAGGCACGCTGGCCGGCAGCCTCAGCGGAGAGGCGTTTGACGGCAAAGGCAGCGTGGTTCCCGCGCGGCGCGTCAGCAGCGCGACCAGCAGCATGGCGCCCGCGCAGCCGCCGCAGGACGTCACGTGGAAGCTGACGCGGCCTGAGGCAGCACCGACCGCTCCGCAGAGCTACGTCTATGAGCCGAAGTATTACTACGGCATCTACTCGGCCGCGGAGCCGCCCGCGCTGCATATCTTTCCCGGCGACACAGTCTCCACGCGCACCATGGACCAGGCGCGCGATGCAGGCATTCCGAAGCACGGCAACGGCGGAGACGTGAACGTCGGGTCTTTTTATGTCGAAGGCACGCTGCCGG
>DATCBR010000156.1:0-9461 GCA_036511765.1 Acidobacteriaceae bacterium
GTGCCGGGCCCGACGGCGATACAGCAGAACGTAACGGTCACAAATACCAGCACCACATCCGAGCAGATAGGCGCGGTAAGTGCGACAACGGCGGGAGGGGGCGCGCAGAGCTTCAGCGCGTCCAGCAGTTGCGGCATTCTCGCGGCCGGAGCATCCTGCACGGTGGCTGTGACGTTTACGCCGGCGAGCGGGCCTGTCTCCGGTGTGGCGACCATTCCGGTGACAAGCACGACCAGCGGCGGCGGTACCATCCTCAATAATCTTGCCGTGCCGCTGACAGGTGCATACACCGCGCAAAATGCCGGCCTGGAGATCGTTCCCACCGCGACAGACTTTGGGCCACAGACCACCGGCTCGGCAGGCATCACACGCCAGCTCACAATTGACAACCTGACCAGCACCGCCTTGACACTGAACGTGGCATTGCCGCGGCAGTTCGTTCTGGCGGGCGCGCCGTGCACAACGACGGCGGCGAATGGCAGTTGCAGCTTCTCCGTGACCTTCCTGCCGATCACCAACGGGAACATCACCGGGACCATCACAGCCCAAGGCACGGCCAGCGGAGCGTCCACGGTGAGTGGCCTTGCGTACCTGCAAGGCTACGGGCAGGGCGCGGGGATGCTCGCGATCACTGGCGCGCTCCAACCCGGCCAGGTGTTGAACTTCGGCCAGGTGCCGTCGGGGCAGACGGCGACGCAGACCCTGACTCTGACCAACGCCGCGAGCGCGACACCTTTGACGGTGCGGCGTGTGACCAGCCAGTGGCCATTCCTTTCCGTCACGACCTGCGGAGCGGCGATGGCCCCCGGTGCAAGCTGCAGCGTCACTCTTACCTATTCACCAGTCAACCAGGCAGCCGCCGGATCCAGTCCCCCACCGACAAGCACCGATACCGGCTTGCTGACGATCGAGAGCGATGCCGCCTCCGGCCCGGACCTGGTAAATCTAACCGGGACTTCAACGCCGGTGCTGGTAGGCTCGCCATCGAATGCCGCGCCTGCGATTGCGTTCACAACAGCCCCAAGCTCGATCAGCTTCGCGGACACCGCCATCGGCAGCGCATCTTCTCCGCAGACCGTCACCGTTACGAATACGGGCAGCGCTACGATTGCGATCTCCGGCGTCAAGAGCACCGCGGATTTTCCTGCGTCAACCAATTGCGGGACGCTGATTGCAGGTGCGAGCTGCACTGCGTCGGTCACCTTCACTCCACAGCCCGGCAGCGGCTTGAGCACACGCGCCGGTGCCATCGAGATCGCATCGAATGCCGCAACTTCCCTCGAATTTGTCTCCGTCGCTGGCGTGTCCAGCCCCTCGACCTTGACGCTCAGCTCAGGGACGCTGAGCTTCGGCACAGTGCTGGTGGGCGCGACTGCGACGCTGCCGCTGGGGATCACGAACAACGCGACAGTTTCGGCGACTCTAAGCTCATACACGGCGAGCGGCGACTACTCAGTCGCTGCTGGCACATGCCCGCAGCCGGGCGGAACGCTCGCTGCGGGCGCGAGCTGCGCGCTGCAGGTAACATTCGCTCCGTCGCAGGGCGGAGCGCGGACCGGAACGCTGTCGATCGCCAGCTCCGCTGCGCCGCTGCCGCTGGGCGTGGCGCTATCCGGGACGGGCGCGCAGCCGCAGTTGCAGATCACACCAACGCAACTGACCTTCGGGCCGGTGAATGTTGGCAGCGCAGCCAGCCTCTCGTTTACCGCGCTGAACGCTGGGACTACACCAATTACAGCGATCGCGCTGGCAATCAGCGGCAGCTATTCCATCACCGCGCCGTGCGGTGGAACGACGCTAGCCGCAGGCGCAAGTTGCTCCGTCACGGTGACGTTTACGCCCACAGCACCCGGTGCGCAGTCCGGGACGCTGACGATCACAAGCTCCGATCCCGGCTCGCCGGCAACGGTCCCGCTCAGCGGCACCGGAGTTCCCGCGGGAAGCTTCACGCTGACCGCGAACGGCGGCAGTAGCGCGTCGGTCACGGTCGCCAGCGGATCGCCGGCAACGTACAGCCTCGCAGTCACACCGATCAATGGCTTCAACGGAGCGGTGGTGTTGAACTGCACGCCGATCACGCCAGCGCAGTATGCCACCTGTTCGATTCTGCCTTCGAGCGTGATGCTGACCAGCGGGGCGCAAACATCCACCGCAACCATCAACACCGTGACGACAGTTGCCGGAAATAGCCGCAGACCGGACAAGCCGGTGGGCCTGCGCGATATCGAAGATACAGCGCTGGCCTTGCTGTTCCCTACCCTGGTGTTCACATGGAAGGCGCGTACCTCGCGCCATCGCGCGTGGCGGCAGATCGGGCCGTTGGCGTGGCTCGTAGTTGTAACGGTCGCACTGCTGTCGTCAGGCGGATGCGGCGGCGGAAGCGGCTCCAACGCCACAGGTCCGACCAACCTGCGCTACTCGCCGGCGGGAAGCTATCAGTACCAGGTGACGGCAAGCGGAACCAGCGGCGGCAGCCAGATCACGCAGTCGGTGACGCTGAACCTTACCGTGCAGTAGAGCGTTCCCGCGCAAGCGGGATCGGCACGCGCTCGACGATCTCAATGCCAAAGCCCTGCAACGCGGGAACGTGGGTCGGCGTGTTGGAGAGCAGGCGGATGCGATGCATGCCCAGGTCGGAGAGTATCTGTCCACCGAGCCCTACCTGGCGCAGCGTGCGCTGCATGCGATGACTGCGTTCTTCATGCTGCACGGCCAACGGTTCGCCCGCTCGCTGTTCACGCGATGCATCGCGATGCAGGACAAGGCGGTGCGGCGCGGCTGCATTCGGCATGGAACGCACAGCATCGTCGTGGCTGGAGCGGGCTGACTGCGCAGACCGGTCGATGCCGAAGCCGCGGCTGCCATTGTGAAGATAGATCAGCGCGCCGCGACCGGCCTCGGCGATCATGCGCAGTGAGTTGTCGACCAGCGCGCGGCAATCGCAGAGCATTGCGCCGAAGACATCGCCGGCGAGACAGTGCGTATGCACGCGGACAAGCGTCGGTTCATCGGATGCGTTCGCCGCCTCGTCTCCATACACCAGCGCGACGTGCGACTCGGCTCCGTCCACTTCGCTCTCATAGGCGATCATGCGGAAGTCGCCGTAAGGCGTGGGCAGCATGGCCTCGGCGACGCGGTGGATGTAACGCTCATTCTGCAGCCGGTAACGGATCAGCGAGGCGACCGTCAGCATCTTCAGGCCGTGCTCGGCGCAGAAGCGGGCGAGGTCGGGCACACGCGCCATGGTGCCGTCCTCGTTCATGATCTCGCAGATGACTCCAGCAGGCACCAGACCGGCGAGACGCGCGAGGTCAACCGAGGCCTCAGTCTGGCCGGCGCGGACCAATACGCCGCCGCGCCGCGCGCGCAAGGGGAAGATGTGACCCGGACGAGCAAGATCGTTCGCGGTCGATCGCGGATCGACAGCGACGCGGATGGTGTGGGCGCGGTCAGCTGCGGAGATACCTGTAGTGACGCCTTCGCGGGCTTCAATAGTCTCCGTGAAGGCGGTGCCGAAGCGCGAGGTGTTCTCCTGCGTCATGGGCGAAAGGCGCAGATGGTCTGCACGCTCTTCAGAGAGAGTGAGGCAGATGAGACCGCGGCCGAAGCGGGCCATGAAGTTGATGGCCTCGGGCGTGACAAACTCCGCGGCGAGTGTGAGGTCGCCCTCGTTCTCGCGGTCCTCATCGTCGACAACTACGATCATCCGTCCGGCGCGAATCTCCGCAACGGCCTCTTCCACCGTGGCGAAGCTTGCGGGAGGCGCGGCAGTGTTCTCGTGCGGCATGGACTATTGCTCGATTTCAGCGGGAGGAATGATGCGTGTGAAGCCGGCGGCGATCAGTTCATACACTCCATAACCCAGCGCAGCGAGGATGACGCCGACGACAAGCATGACGGGCGTTGAGTTGTGCGTCACGATGGAATCGAATCGTTTGCCCTGATCGGCGAGGAACGTGATACGGCCCTCCGCGATCCAGCGTGAGCGGAGGAAGTGCAGGTAGATGCCGCCGATGATGCCGATGAAGAGAACAGCCAGCACGCGTCCTGTCACTGATGTCTTCATGATCTCTCGATGATACGCGGTGATTCCGGCGTTGCGAATCGAACGAACGGTGCAGGCATCTGGATTGCAAAATGGAAACGCCGCCCATGCAGGCGGCGCTTGAATCCTGTTCGCTTCCCGTTTACAGGGTCGACTCGATCTCGAAGCCCCAGGCCTCCAGCAGCGCCTCCGGAATGTACTTCGAGTTCTTGTTGCGCCGCGCCCATTCACGCAGACGCGTGGAGCGGATGTACTGGTCGGGCGTGAGTTTGTACTCCTTCACCACCTGCTCGAAGGAGGTGACGGTCGGGACTACAGGGCCGATTGGTTCCGGCTTGCCCCAGTTCGGATTTCCACGACGCTTTGCCATCTTTTATTCCTCGCGAATTCAATCGGGTTCTTCGGCGATGCAAACGCTTCATCGCACTGGAAGAACCTTGCGGTCAGCCATCATCCAAATAAGACTTACTGGCTTTATTCTAAGCGATCTGCCTGCGGAAATCAATGATGAAGTGGCACAAAGCAGGCGTGTTTTGTGCAGTTTAGCGAAGCTGCGCGCAAATCCACGGAAGGACTACGCTGGTGAGAGCGCTCCCCTCGCGTTTGCAACCGATGACAGATACGTCTACAAAGCGGCGCGGTGGCAAGGCCTGCGTGATCGGCGCGGGGCCGAACGGGCTGGCGGCGGCGATCGTGCTGGCGCAGGCGGGCCTCAGCGTCGAGGTGTACGAGGCGGAGGCGACGATTGGCGGCGCGGCGCGCACCATGGAGCTGACGCTGCCGGGCTTCCAGCATGACTTCGGCTCGGCGGTGCATCCGATGGCGGCGGGATCACCGTTCTTCACTTCGCTGCCCTTGCAGGAGTTTGGCCTCGAGTGGATTCATTCGCCTGCGCCGCTGGCTCATCCGCTGGATGGCGGTCGAGCGCTGGTGCTGGAGCGCGATCTCAATGCGACAGAGACGGCACTTGGTGAAGATGGCCGCGCATGGCGGCAGATGATGGAGCCGTTCGTGTCGCGGTGGAGCGAATTGACGGATGACATTCTCGGGCCGGTGATGCATGTTCCGCGGCATGCGCTGCTGCTGGCGCGCTTCGGGATGAAGGCGTTGCTGCCGGCCGCGACGCTGGCGCGGCGCTTTCGCGGCGAGGCGGCGCGCGCCTTGTTTGCCGGGCTGGCGGCGCATTCGTTCCTTTCGCTTGACCAGCCGTTGAGCGCGTCGTTCGGACTGGTGCTGGGCGCGTCGGCGCATGCGGTGGGCTGGCCTATCCCGCGCGGAGGCGCGCAGGCGCTCAGCAATGCGCTCGCGGGCCATCTGGTGAGCTTGGGTGGAGTTATCAAGACCTCGGCGCGAGTGGAGAAGCTGGGCGATCTGCCGGAGTACGACGTGGTGCTGTGCGACGTGACGCCCCGGCAGTTGCTGGCGATGACGAGCGATGCGGATGCGGCGCGGAACACGCTGACGGATTCGTATCGGCGGAGACTCAAGCGGTACAAGTACGGGCCGGCGGCGTTCAAGGTGGACTACGCGCTCTCGCGGCCGATTCCGTGGAATGCGCCGGAGTGCGCGCGGGCGGCGACGGTGCATCTGGGGGGGACGCTCGAAGAGATTGCCGCGTCCGAGCGAGCGATGGCGGGCGGGCGGATTGCAGAGCAGCCGTTTGTGCTGCTGTCGCAGCCGACGCTGTTCGATGCCACGCGCGCGCCCGATGGGAAACATATTGCGTGGGCGTACTGCCATGTGCCGGGCAACTCACGTGAAGACATGTTGCAACGCCTGGAAGCGCAGATCGAGCGGTTCGCGAGCGGCTTCGGCCAATGCGTGATGGCGCGACGGGTGTGGTCGCCGGCGGATCTCGAAGCGCAGGACGCGAACCTGGTGGGCGGCGACATCATGGGCGGGACGATGAGTCCGAGGCAGCTGGTGTTCCGTCCGACGGCGCGGGGATATCGAACCTCATCGCCCAAGGTGTATCTGTGCTCGGCATCGACGTCGCCCGGCGGGGGCGTACATGGGATGTGCGGGTACAACGCGGCGCGGCTGGCGCTGCGCGATCCGGGGTATCCCCCTCCCCCCATACTTAAGTCTTAAAGTACCCCTTATAAAGGGGTTAGGAGGGCTGAAGTATCTCAAAGGTATCTCGATACTTCGGGGGCTTGGTAACGCGCCACATACGAGACACGTATGGACGAATTCCGGGTAGAGGGTCAGGTTGAATTAGCTATCCCTCAGCGGCTAAAGCCGCAAGTCATAAGACAGATGTTGCGGCGTGGCTGAAGCCACGGCCCTTCAAAACAAATTGAAGCTGACCCACCACTGAATTTCCTTCGATTCTCTACTTCTATTGTAGCGAGTGGAGGGAAACTGTTATGCCAACTTTCTTTGCGATTTATTTCGAGCCGGATGAGTGAGTTGCTGGGATTGGAGCGCGTGGAGGGGGTTGACAGCGATTGGGCGCGTGTCAGGCAAAGAGGATATGGGGATGTTGAAGGCGGCAGTATGCCGTCTCACCCATGCGCGTGCTGACGATCGCGCATGAATGGAACACCCCGAGATTCTGCTGTGACGCAATCCCCAGCTGCCCGAAGGCGAGACACCTGGGGCACCCACGCAATCTCGTTAAAAAAGGCAACCCACCCTTCGCTCGGTGCTGCTGCGCGAAGGATGGGCCACCCAAGATGATTTGCCGGCATATCCCACGTCTCAGAATCGAGACGTGGGACACCCACAAGACAAATACGCAGATTCTGGACACGCCCCTTGTCGGGGCGGTCCAGAATGACGAGCGAGGATTACATGCCGCTCTGGGAGGAGGCGGAGGGGTGGAGGACGCGGTAGGTGTCGTTGCCTTTGGACCAGACCAGAAGCAGGATGTCCTTGCCGGCAGGCGAGGCGTGGACGGCGTTGGCAAACTGCTCCGCCGAGGAGACGGGTTTGCGGTTGACTTCAAGGACTACGTCGCCGGCCTGGAGGCCTGCGTCTTCAGCAGGCGATCCGGGACGGACGTTCTCGATGGCCGCGCCCTTTACGTCGGCAGCAAGCTGCAACTGCTGACGCGCGTCCTGGTCGAGGTCGCCGACGGCGAGGCCGAGCTTGCCGGTGTTGGCCTGACCGTTGGCGGCGCCGTTCGCGTTGTCCGCGAGCTGCGTGCCGGGCTTGTGGTACTCGCCCACGTTGACCGAGACCTGCATGGGCGTGCCATTGCGCACGATGCCGAGCTGGATGGTCTGGCCCGGAGCCACTTCACTGACCGCGATCTGAAGGGCGCCGGAGTCGATGACCTTGTGGCCGTTCAACTCGGTGATGACATCGCCCTGCTTGAGGCCGGCGTGCGCGGCCGGCGAATCGGACGTGACGTTGGAGATGATGGCGCCGGATGCGTCCTTGAGGTTGAAGAAGGACGCGTTGGCGGGCGTGACACTCTCAATGCTGACGCCGAGGTAGCCGTGGTCCACCTTGCCGTGCGCGATGAGCTGGTCGGCGACGGACCTGGCCATCTGCGAGGGGATGGCGAAGCCGGCGCCGGCGAAGGAGCCGGTCTCAGAGATGATGAAGGTGTTGATGCCGATGAGTTCGCCGCGCGCGTTGACCAGCGCGCCGCCGGAGTTGCCGGGGTTGATGGCGGCGTCGGTCTGGATGTAGCCGCCGGGTTTGCGGGCGTCGTCGCTGTAGGGGTTCTGGCGATTGACGGCGCTGACGATGCCGCGTGTGACCGAGTCCTGGAAGTAGCCGAAGGGGCTGCCGAAGGCGAGCACGGTCTGTCCGGGGTGGAGGGTTGCGGAGTCGCCCCAGTTGAGCGAGGGCAGGTTGTGCGCGTCGATCTTGATGACGGCGAGGTCGGTGAGCGGATCGGTGCCGATGACCTTGGCGTCCATCACGCGGCGGTCATTGAGGGTGACCTTGAGGGAGACCGCGCCGTCGACGACGTGGTTGTTGGTGACGATGTAGCCGTCGGGAGAGATGATGACACCGGAGCCGACGCCATGTTCCAGCTGCGGCTGCTGGGGCTGTGTGCGGCGGAACTGGCGCTGCTGCCCTTGTCCCTGCTGGCCGCCGTCTCCACCGAAGCCGCCGAAGGGGCCGTTGGGGCCGAAGAACTGCTCGAAGCCGGGCGGGATCTGCTGCTGGCCGCCCTGCTGCTGCGAGGTCTCCTCTGCGCTGCCTTTGGAGGTGACCTGCACGTTGACGACGGCGGGCTGGACGCGCGCGGTGACCTGCTCCATGGCGCGGTCGAGAGCGGTGAGGGCGGCGACGGAGTTGTCGTCGATGGGCGACTGCACGCTGGCGGCGCGGACGGACCCGTCATGGAAGATGAGGCTGAGGGCGAGCGCTCCAGTGAGGAGAGCTCCGGCGGAGAAGCTGAGACGCTTCTTACCGGCGGCGTTGACGGCGGCTACTAAATGATTAGTTACCTGTGCCATAAGTACACCTCTTTGAGTGAGTTGAAATGCATATCTAAAGTTGGAAGACAAGCCAGCCGCCCGGGACTGGCACGGCTGCATACGGAGCGATGGGCTGCGAGATCTGTCGGGCGTGCAGGAGGTGGGCGTGACTGGGTTGAGGCGGACTGGAGTCTTGCGGTGAATCGCCGCCGCGCTGAGAGATGGCCGGCGAAGCTGGCGCATCGGAGAAGACGGCGCTGGTGCGAACGACGCGGTAGCCGTCCGGGGACTGGAAGACGGCCCAGCGGGTGATGACGAGCTCCGGCTGCGACTGGGTCTGACGGGCCGCGATCATGCGGGGCATGGCAGACCACTTTGTCAGACGAGCGCGGGCGGACGTGGCGAGGCGGGGCGCCGCGTCACTCAAGACCTTCCCTTGCGGCGCGACAGCACGAGTGAAGCGAGCGGGAATGGCGCGATAGCCGGCATCGTTTGCCGGACCCACCCTATGCTGCGCGTAGGATGGGGCACCCGGGCCCGTAGCTATGCCCGGCAGGAATTCAGGGTGTACT
Organism: Acidobacteriaceae bacterium; assembly: GCA_036511765.1. Classification (GTDB taxonomy): domain Bacteria; phylum Acidobacteriota; class Terriglobia; order Terriglobales; family Acidobacteriaceae; genus Edaphobacter. Next base: position 9,000 of record DATCBR010000156.1, read on the forward strand.
GCCGATGCCGTGGTTGCGAGTTGCTCGGCAGGTGCGGGCGAGGTGAAGGCGATGAGCTGGGGGGTGTGCTCAAGCTCGGTGGTCGCAAAGAGCAGAGCGGCAATGGCAGCGGTGGTTGCGAAGCGGACATGCAGCGGCTTCATGCGGGCGGCGGGCTGGAGGATGCCGGCGACGCGGCGGCCGAGCTCGGACTGGCGGGCAGATGTCCCAAGCGCGCAGAGGGCCAGGGCGAGGTTGGAGACGACGCTGCGGTGCTGGAGGCGGTACTCGGCGAGGGTGGTGAGCGAGGAGGCGTAGCCGGTGGCAGCGCGTGCGGATTCCCTGCTGCGCGCAGCGAGGATAGCGAGTACGCGCTCGTCGCAGGCCAGTTCGCGTTCGAAGCAGAGGCGGCGCTCGACCCAGGCGAGCGCGGGGTTGAGCGGAAACAGGACAAGTGCGAGCTTCTGCAGCAGGTTGAGCCAG
>DATCBR010000157.1:0-2813 GCA_036511765.1 Acidobacteriaceae bacterium
GCGCGACCACCGCACCGGCGACGCCAGCGAGTATGACCCGCGCGAGTTCGATACCCTGCACGCGCTGATGGCGCGGCTCGGCCGGCCCACCGGCATCATCGACATCGTCTGCGGCTACCGCTCCCCGTGGAGCAACAACTACCTCCGCACGCTGGGTCCCAGCACCGGCGTCGCAGAGCACAGCCAGCACATGCTCGCCAAAGCCATCGACATCCGCGTGCCGGGCGTCGGCACCGCCGCGCTGCGCAATGCCGCGCTCGCGCTGCACGCCGGAGGCGTGGGCTACTATCCGGTCTCGCAGTTCGTGCACGTCGACGTTGGCCCCGTCCGCACCTGGTCCTACCGCTAAAAAGCGACACTGCGGACAAATCGGACCCATTCATCGCGCTCGTTGCACGATGATGTGGTTCTTCGACTCAAAGCGGGAAATCCTGTGCAAAAATGCGATTTTGGGCGCCTCTTGCAACCATGCGGAGCGTGCTATCATCCATCTCACTCACAGCACAATTGCACGAGCCGCAGACCCCGGGAGCCAGGAAACACCATCCGCACGGCACAGGAGACTCAAAATGCTCTATCCGCTCAGTGCACGTTCCGACGAAGCCAGCCGCAAGGGGGCCATGGAAGACGATGGCCCGTTCATCGCCGCAGGGCCGCGATCGTTCGATCCCTTCCAGGGACAGTTGGGCCATCGCGACCAGGACGAGATGATCAAAGACAACGATAACGACTCGCCCGGCGCCTGAGCGCATCGCCCGGCGTTCCTGCTCGAATCCTGTGGTCCGAATCCCGCCGCGATCCGTTGCGGCCCTCAGTTGCGTGCGCGCGACCCATCCTTCGCCCCAAGAGTGATATAACGTTTATTCGTAGGCCAATCCATACAGAGCCGCAGGCCAGCCAATACCCCACCATGGATGATGTAAACCAGTCAGCACGCACCGTCGCCAAATTCCTGCAAACGTTTACCTCCGCCAGCGGCATGCGGCTGCGCTACCGCGTGAAGGCGCGCGGCGGCGCGGCTGAAGAAGCAGCTGAAGCGGCACCGGAGGCCGCCGGACCGCACACCTTGTCCGTTGAATTCATCGGCCCGGACACGCGCTGGCTCACTGCGCGCAACGGCGAGCTGCTCAATGCGCTGGAGCATATCGCCACCAAGATCCTGCGCCTTGAACCCGAGGCCCACGACCAGGTTGTATTCGACGCCGACCAGTTCAAGGCCAACCGCGACCGCCAGTTGCAAGCGATGGCCGCCGAGGCCATCGAGAGTGTGCAGACCACCGGCCGGCCCTACGCATTTCCTGCGATGAGTTCCCGCGAGCGCCGGGCGGTCCATATGCTGGTGGTTGAATCCGGGCTGCCTACCGCGTCGAGCGGCGAAGGTCCCGGTCGCCATGTGGTGCTCTATCCCGCCGATGGCGAACCGCAGACCTCCGCGCCCCAGCAGGATACGCACGCACGCCATGCGCAGATCCGGGAGAGATTCCGGCCGCGTTCCTGATTACGCCAGCAGCAGAATCTTTCCCGCGACGCCGCCCTTCTCCGCGGCTGCGTGTGCCTTGTCCGCATCTTCCAATGGCACCATGCGGTCGATGGGGATGAGCAGCTTTCCTGCTGCAACCTGCTCCGCCAGCCAGCGCAGCTTCGCCGCATCCGGCTTCGCCATAATCGGCTGCACGCGCATCGTCGGATGCATCTTCGCATTCGCCGGCGGCCCGACGACCGATCCATACACTCCGCCCTGCTTCACCTTGCCGATCAGCTTCTGCGCCGTCTCGCCATTCACCGTGTCGGCAACCGCGTCAATAAAGCCAACGCGCTCCAGCTCGGAGTCATCATCGAGCGCGATCACCTCATCTGCGCCCAATTCCTTCGCCTGCTCCTTCTGGTTCTTACGCACGCCGGCAAAGACCGTCGCACCCGCCTGCTTCGCCGTAAACACCGCGCTCCGCCCCACGCTGCCCAGCGCTCCGGCCACCAGCACCGTCTGTCCCTTTTGAATGCCAGTTCCCAGCGAGATCAGCTGCTCGCCCGTCAGCGTCACCAGCGGCACAGCAGCTGCGTCCACCAGGTCCAGCCCCTCCGGCACGAGCACCAGGTCAGCCGCATTCACCACACACAGCTCCGCGTAGGTCCTCCACGCCAGCGCCATCACCTTGTCGCCCGGCGCAAAACCCTCCACCTTCGCCCCCACGCTGCGGATCGTCCCCGAGACATCGCGCCCCAGGATCGCCGGGAAGTCCACCGGCAAGCGCTCCTTCACAGCGCCGCTGCGCATCTTCCAGTCGATGGGGTTGACGCTCGCCGCCGCCACGCGCACCAGCACCTCGCCCTCGCCCGGCTCCGGGTCGGGCGCATCCTCATACTTCAGCTTGTCCGGGCCGCCGTACTCATGCAGGACCACAGCCTTCATCGCGTCACCTCAGCTTGGTTGTGATGCGGGGGAGCGCGAGCCAAGCCGCACCTATCCATGAGAATTCACGCTGTCGGCTGCAGCGATTCCAGCAGCGCGCGCGTCTCCGCCAGCACATCTTCAGACTTCGCCGAGGTCAGCGGCCAGCGCAGCACGCCCTGCGGCGTAAAGGCCGCGCCGCGCTTTGCATTGCGCGACACCAGCCTCATCATCGCCGCCGGATCGACGGCCGGATGGTTCTTCTGCGAGTCGGCCTGGGAAGAATCCGCCGCCTCCGCGCCAAACCGGATGTGCAGCATCTCGACAAACGTCTTCTGCGCGCCCGGCCTGCTGCCATGCCGCATCAGCATGGTGTGCTGCGGGCCTGTACTTTGAGAACCGGATGCCTTCTGCGCGGGCAATT
>DATCBR010000158.1:0-3665 GCA_036511765.1 Acidobacteriaceae bacterium
CTGGACCGAGGCGCTCATCACTATGTCGCTGGTGGCCGCGTCGGCGTTGATCTTTGTCGTGCAGAAGACGGTACGTGTCGCCGGAATCTCCGGGGCCACGCTTGCGGCCCGCTTTGGCCTGCCGCGCACGAAGGAGAAGGCGGGCTCCGAAGAGGCCGAGCAGATCTGCGCGCTGATCCAGGAGACCACCCGGCTGGACCCGCACAGCAAACCCGGCCAGATGCTGGCCACGCTGGTGCAATCCATCTTTCACGCCGAGTCCGTCGCCATCTTCGACGCCGACCTGCGCGAGGTATACAGCGTTGGGGAGTGGTCCACTGACGTGCAGAATACCTTGCAAAACATCTGCACCTTCGCCACGCACGCCGACGACCCCGCGACCGGGCTCAGCAAGCGCGTCCTCCAGATGGGTGACCTGCCCATCGGCGCTCTGCTGCTGCGCAGCGAAACCCACGGCCGCGTTGCCACCGCCATCGCCTCCGTGATTGCCATCACCTTTGACCGCTACCACGCGCTCGCCAATGAGAGCCGCACCGAGACCGCCCGCCAGACCGAATTGCTGCGCAGCTCCGTGCTGGACAACCTGGCCCACGCCTACAAGACTCCGCTCACCGTCATCGGAACCGCCAGCCAGGGACTGGGCGCCATGGGCAACCTGACACCCGCGCAGGCCGGCCTGGTCACCCTGATCGACGAGCAGACTGCGCTGCTCAATCAGCTCACCACGCGCCTGCTGAAGACGGCGCGCCTGCAGTCGCACGAGGTCTCCCCGCAGGCTGAGAAGGTCGCCGTCGTTCCAGTGCTGGAAGACGTCATCGCCAGCCTCCGCGACCAACTCTCCCACGTACAGGTCCGCATCGCCGTCTCCTCCGACGATCTCTCCCTGCGCTGCGACCGCAGCCTGCTGGTCGCGTTGCTGACGCAGTATGTGGACAATGCAGGCAAGTACGGAGACGCAGGGTCGAAGGTGACAGTCGGTGCTGTCGAGCAGGCGGCAGAGGTCGTCTTCTCCGTGCACAATGTCGGCCCGTCCATCCCGGCGTCCGAATTCGACCGCATCTTCGATCGCTACTACCGGGCCTCAATGCCCGGCAACAAGACGCCGGGCACAGGCATCGGCCTGGCGGTCGCCAAACGCACTGCGCAGGCGCAGGGCGGGCGCGTCTGGGTCACCAGCGATGACAGCCGCGGCACCACGTTCTATGCGTCCCTGCCTGCGGCCCCACCGGCTTCCACCGGAGTGGCTGCGCCCACACGTCATCAAGGAGCGCTTAGCGCATGAGTTCATCTGCCGTCAATCCGGCCCTTCGCGTCCTGCTCGTCGATGACGAGCCCGCGATCCGCCGCGCCCTGCGCGCCCCGCTCAGCGAGATGGGCTTCGTCCCCACCGAGGCCTCGCGCGGCGAGGAAGCCATTCAACTCGCTCAGTCGCAGACCTTCGACGTTGTCCTGCTCGACATGAACATGCCCGGCATGGGCGGCATGAAGACGCTGGCCAAGCTACGCTCGATCAACCCGCGCCTGCCCATCCTGATGGTCACGGTCGTCGACGGCGAGGAAGAGAAGATCGAAGCGCTGGAGTCCGGCGCGGACGATTATGTCACCAAGCCCTTCAGCGTGCGCGAGGTCATCGCGCGCATGCGCTCCGCCATCCGCCGCTCCCAGGCGCCGGAGCGCAATGAAGACGCGCCTATTTCGATTGGGGAGATTCAGGTGCAGCCCACGCGCCGCCTCGTCACCAAGTCCGGCCAGCCCATCCACCTGACGCGCAAGGAATACGACATCCTGCTCTACCTGATGACGCACGCCGGCCGCGCCGTCACCTACGGCAAGCTGCTCACCTCCGTCTGGGGCCCGGACTACCGCCAGGAGGTCGACTACCTGCGCACCTTCATCCGCCAGTTGCGCAAGAAGATCGAGACCGATCCCTCCGACCCGCGCTACCTTCTCACCGACGCCTACGTCGGCTATCGCTTCGCCGAAACCATCGCCGGCAGCAGCGCCGAGCTGGCCGGCGAAGTAGTGAACTGAGAGAGTGGCGATCTAGAGGTAGTGGGTCAGTTTGATTCGTTTTGCTAAGGGCCCGGTCACCTCTTGTCCTCCTTCCTTTTCCGTATCTCCTCAGCAACGGCAAGAAGCTGTTCGACCTTCCCTGGCAATGACCGCCGATAACGCACCTGAATGGCAGTTTGTTCTCCTTTGTGGGTCAATTCCAGATTGTTGAAGAAGACCCCGTCGGCGTTCCTTGATCGCTTGCCTCGAATAAACCCGCGAAGATAATGGTCCTCTACTACGCTGCCGACGCGAGCAAATGCAGCGCGGTACTCCGAGCTAGCGATTTGTAGGTTGGGATTCAGCCTCTGCGTCAACGTGTGTGACGTGAAGGTAACGTCTGGCCACTCGTAGATTTCGATCAGGATGTCACCCTCAGCTTTGCGCTCGTTATAGGTAAACGTGTTTTGCACTTCGATCATGTGTCAATGCCTCCACGACGAATGGTCGCTCATATTGCAAAGCACGTCAGCGTGAACAATCGCTTTGACAGTTCTCCACACATGGAAAATTCAAGCGGACTATTTTCCACCGTGCGGCGGAGATCACTGCTTGCGTGCGCGTCTACGTTTCTTTAAGTAAGCTTCGTAAGCTTCAAGGCTGCGGTTCTCTCCGCTGGCATTAAGCGTCTCTTGAATCTCCCGATTTGTCCTGCCTTCGGCTTTGAGAGCCCAGATACGCTTGGCCAGTACCACGTTCGGCTTTCGCCCTGGTTTCCCTTTCTTGATCTCAAGTCCCGGCCTGTGCCTGAAGTATGCATCGACTGCATCATGGTATGTGTCTCGAAAGAGCCTGGCACCTAGCACAGCCTCCATATCGATCACGTCTTGGTCTCGCATGATGCTCCGCTGGAACATGGCCAGCGACAGTGGCGGCAGGTTCCCTAGTATCGCCACCTTGACGAGTCGGTAAAGTTCATTAATAGCCTTATCCGGCGATGGGTAGCGACCGGTTTCCGCTGCTTGCGTATAGAGATGGTCAAGGAGTTCTTTATTAAATTGGCGAATGCCCGCGCAGATTTTCTTCGTCTCTTGGATGTCCTTGCTGGAAGCCATGCGCCCTTCCGTGCCTTCCTATTTGACGTTGCAGGAAAGCGGAAGGAAGGGCTTCCCGCCTTATAGCAGCTGGCAATCCGACCAGCAGCTATCCAGATGTCTAACGGTTACTGCACCAACATTCGGCGGGTATCTGGCTGCGTTTGTGTAATGGGGTACCATTTGTAGCAGATCGATTCGACTCCCGTAAATGCCGCGCAGCAGGGGAGCGCGGAAAGAGATACGCCTCGGTCAACCGCTGTCACCGCTCCACCGCTCTCTTTTACAGTGACTGTGCTATTGTTCGCGTCCGGGGAGGGACCAACTATGTACGATGGCGATTTTTTCACGAGGTTTCTCCTGTCGATCCCCATGGTGATCGCCCTGGCGCTCGTCATGTGGCTGAACGGTAAGTTACGTAAAGCGAGGTATCGCAAGCCCGCTGAACAGGGTGATGCCAAGGCGCAATACAACCTTGGGCTTTTGTACCGCGACGGCCAAGGAGTGCCTCAAGACTGGGCGGAAGCCTACTTTTGGCTTGATCTAGCGGCTGCTGGCAAGCTGAGGGCCATGCTGGCG
>DATCBR010000159.1:0-4453 GCA_036511765.1 Acidobacteriaceae bacterium
TGATCGACCTCGACGACCTGAAGCGCGCGATCGTGACCGAAGGCCCGGAGAAGACCATCCTCGTCTCCATCATGTACGCGAACAACGAGATCGGCGTTGTGCAGCCTATCCGCGAGATTGGCAAGATCTGCCATGAGAAGGGCGTGCTCTTCCACACGGACGCAGTACAGGCGGTGGGCAAGATTCCGGTCGACGTGCAGGCGGACAATATCGATGTACTGTCACTCTCCGCGCACAAGATCTACGGGCCGAAGGGCGTGGGCGCGCTGTATGTGCGGCGCCGCAACCCGCGCGTGCAGATCACCGAGCAGATCAACGGCGGCGGCCACGAACGCGGCATGAGGTCCGGCACGCTCAACGTTCCCGGCATCGTCGGCCTGGGCAAGGCCTGCGAGATCTGCGGTGAGGAGATGGCCCAGGAAGCCGCGCGCGAGCAGGGGCTGCGCGACTACCTCAAGAACAAACTTGAGACCGCGCTCGACTACACACAGGTGAACGGCAACATGGAGCACCACCTGCCCGGCAACCTGAACATGAGCTTCGTCTACGTCGAAGGCGAATCGCTGCTGATGGGCATCAACGATATCGCCGTCAGCTCCGGCTCGGCCTGCACGTCAGCGACACTCGAACCAAGCTACGTGCTCAAGGCGCTTGGCCTGGGCGATGAGATCGCGCATTCGTCCATTCGCTTCGGCCTTGGCCGCTTCAACACCAGGGCCGAAGTCGACTACGTCGCCGACAAGATCATCGATGTGGTGGTCAAGCTGCGCGAGCTTTCGCCGCTGTACGAGATGGTGAAGGAAGGCATCGACCTGACCAAGATCGAGTGGGCCGCACACTAGTCCCCATGAGGGCTGCCCAGAATCTGTTGGAGTTTTGTTAAGGCCGTGCCGCAAAGAGACCACCTCAAATTGGGCTTTAGCCCTTGAGGGCAACTTCGAAGAAGCCACCGCCGCACCGATTTGGGCGGCGTATCATCTAACTAAGTGCGACAGGAGTACACACCATGGCATACAGCGATAAGGTAGTCGATCACTACGAGAACCCACGCAACGTCGGCACGCTCGACAAAAGCTCCACCGAAGTCGGCACCGGCCTGGTCGGCGCGCCGGAATGCGGCGATGTGATGCGCCTGCAGATCAAGGTCAACCCCGAGACTCAGGTCATTGAGGACGCCAAGTTCAAGACCTTCGGCTGCGGCTCAGCCATCGCCAGCTCCTCGCTCGCGACGGAGTGGGTGAAGGGCAAGACGGTCGCCGAGGCGCTCACCATCACCAACACCGACATCGTCAAGGAGCTCGCCCTGCCGCCGGTCAAGATCCACTGCTCCGTGCTGGCCGAGGACGCCATCCGCGCCGCCATCGGCGACTGGAAGAAGAAGAACGGCGTTGCGGAAGAGGCTGGCGTAGCGGTAGCCGCCGCGCACTAAAGCCGCATCTGGCACATCGGGCTAGGATCGCGTTCCGTGCAACTGCTTCTGAGATAGGCCGGAACTTTAGTCCGGGTGAAATTGAAGCGACTTATCCTGCCTGCTTTAGGGCGGGAAGTTTGACCAGCCGCAACTCAGTCTTGCTTAAGGGCACGGCTTCAGCTGTGCCATAGACGCCCGAAGAGATGACGGGGCTTTAGCCCCCGAGGTCACATGGCAGCCACGCTTCTCCAGCCCGGAACCGCACCACCGCCAGCAGCGAACAAAGACCCGCTCGCGGGCATGGTGCTGCTGACCGCAGAAGGCCAGCAGCCGCGCGCCAAGGCTGCGGTGGAGATCACGAAGAATGCGCTCAAGCGCATCCGCGTGGCTATGGCGAAGGAGGGCATCTCACCGGAGGCTGGGGGTCTGCGCCTCGGCATCTCCGGCGGCGGCTGCTCCGGCCTCAGCTACAACATCCGCTTCGACACCCAGCCGCGCGAGCGCGACCGCGTCTTCGTCTTCGGAGAAGGCGTCGAGACACCCGGCGACCCCTCCGGCGGCAAGCCCGTCCGCGCCTTCGTCGACCCCAAGAGCTTCCTCTACCTGGCCGGAATGGTCCTCGACTTCGAGGAGACCCTGATGCGCCAGGGCTTCAACTTCATCAACCCCAACTCCACCAAATCCTGCGGCTGCGGATCGAGCTTCAGCGCGTAGCGGCAGCGTTTGACAAGCGTCGAGATCGGCAATAGTCTGTGCTTGAGATTCTGTGCGGCTCAGAAATGAGACTCCCGCCCATGGCTCATAGGCGAAACTGCCTGTGGGCCGTTTCTATTTGGAGCTCAAATAGGAGCAGGTGTTCTCATGAAATATCGCGACCTGATCAAACTTCTCAAAGATGATGGCTGGTATCTGCACGGGACTGCAGGTAGTCATCAACAGTACAAGCATCCCACGAAATCCGGCCGAACCACGGTTGCAGGCAAACCGGGCAAAGATGTGCCTGAGGGCACTCAAGAGCATCCTTCGACAAGCAGGGCTAAAATAGCTTTATGCGGGAATACACGGTCATATACGAGCAAGGGAAGGACGGCGGATGGGGCGCCTATGTTCCCGATCTGCCTGGCTTGGGCGTCGTCGGCGAAACCCGCGAAGAAGCGCACAAGCTCATCGTGGAAGGTATCGCGATTCACATCGCAGGCCTAATCGAAGACGGTCTTCCTGTTCCTGAGCCTGCTTCATTCGCAGATCGTGTCGCCATTCCTGCCTGATCCGCTGCCACATGAGCGATACCTACTTCTCCATCTTCTCCCTCCCGCCGCACTTGGTCCTCGACACTGCCGCGCTCGAGAAGTCCTTCTACGCACTCAGCCGCAGGCTGCACCCGGACCGCTTTGCCGCACGCCCCGCGGCCGAGCAGGAAGCTGCGCTGGCTGAATCCTCGCGCCTGAACGATGCCTACCGCACCCTGCGCGACCCCATCGGGCGGACGGAATATTTGTTGAAGCTCGAAGGCGTCGAGATGGAGGAGCAGTCTCGCGCGGCTACCGATGCGGCGAAGGCTACGGGCACCGCCAAGAAGCAGGTCGTGCCTGAAGACCTGCTGGAAGAGGCATTCGAGCTGAACATGCAGCTTGAGGAGATGCGGGCCGCGAAGAAGATGGGCGGCGGCGGCGACCCTGAATCTGCCGACCCCCAGCTGCGAAAAGACCTCCTCGCCGCCAAGTCCACCTTCGACACCAAACTCGCCACAACCGACGCCGACCTTACCCAGCTCCACGCCCAGTGGGATTCAGCCTTCGATGCCAACGACGTTGCCGGCAAGACCGCCGCCCGCGATGCCATGGTCGCGCTGCTCAACCGCCGCAGCTATCTGCGCAACCTCGTCCGCGACGTGAACGATGCTCTCGAATCCTGAACCCATCCGGTCGGCCCGCCCCTCCGTTCTTCTCAGGCATACTGGTGCATCGGCACCGTTGCCATCGGCATCTTATTCAGATCACCGGCTCGCGATTCCCGTCCCGCAATAGCAGCCCAGCCATCGGAGGAACCTGAACGTGTCGTTTCCCACGCAGACGCCAACGCAGACCACTCCCTCGCACGCCACCTCTTCCCTGCTCGCCCGCTATCGCGCGGTTCGCGCCGCCTCGCTCACGCTCACCTCACCGCTCTCCCCCGAAGACATGATGGTGCAGTCCTGCGCGGAGGCCAGCCCCGTCAAGTGGCATCTCGCGCATACCTCCTGGTTCTTTGAGACCTTCGTGCTGCGAGAATTCCTCGCCGGCTACCAGGACTTCCACCCGGACTTCCACTGGCTCTTCAACAGCTACTACACCTCGCTGGGCGAGATGCCCGCAAAAAACCTGCGCTCCAGCTTCTCGCGGCCACCGCTCGCCGACATACTCGCCTACCGTGCGCACGTCGATGCCGCGATCGCTCGCCTGCTCGACGCCCCGGACACAGACCCCGAGGCCGCGCGCCGCATCGCATTAGGTCTCGAACACGAGCAGCAGCACCAGGAACTGATCGCCAGCGACATCAAGCACGCGCTCTTCACCAACCCGCTGCACCCCGCTTACCTCGCGCCCGCAACTCCCTCCTCCAACTCCGACTCCGGCATTGCCCCGCCGCTCGACTGGGTCAGCTTCACCGGCGGCCTCGCTGAAATCGGCTTCGCGCCAGACGCCGATTCCACCGACTCCTTCTGCTTCGACAACGAATCCCCGCGTCACACCGTCTACCTCGCGCCTTACGCGCTGGCCACGCGCCTCGTCACCGTCGCCGAATACCTCGCCTTTATGGACGACTCGGGCTACGAGCGCCCTGAACTCTGGCTCTCCGAAGGCTGGACAGCGATGCGCGAGCATGGCTGGCAGGCGCCGCTCTACTGGCAGCATTCGCAGAACTCGGCATCCGGCTGGCGCATCTTCACCATGCACGGCTGGCAGGGGCTCGACGAACTCTCCGAGACGCCCGTCTGCCACATCAGCCTGTTTGAGGCAGACGCCTACGCCCGCTGGGCCTCGCGCCACACCCCCGGCTGTC
>DATCBR010000160.1:0-3834 GCA_036511765.1 Acidobacteriaceae bacterium
GCGGAGGCGAGCGCAGGCGCAGGCACTGCAGCGGGTTGCGTGCCCAGCACAGACATCCGCTGCCGCGCGAGGATCGCGTAGTAGTAGTCGGGATAGATGTCGGCGACGCGGCGATAGTAGTTGGCGGCCTGCCCGAAGTTGCGCTCTTCGTCCTCGTAGATGCGGCCGCGCCAGTAGAGCGCGCCGGGAATTTCGAGACCTCCGGGATAGCGGACGAGTTGCTCGTCCATCAGGCGCGCGGCCTCGGCATAGTTGCGCGCGCGATAGTTCATCCACGCGGCGCGCCAGTGCGCGGAAGGCGCATACGTGCTGTTAGGGAACAGTCGCACCAAGGTGGTGTAGTGATAGATGGCTTGCGTCGAGTCATGCAGCAACAGGTACATATTGCCGCCGGAGTAGAGCGCCTCTTCCAGCCAGCGGCTGGTGGGATAACGCTCGACCATCTGCGCGATAATGGTGTCGTGGGCGGAGCTGTTGTGCTCGTCGCGGGAGAGCTCGGCGAACATGTACTGCTTCGCAGCGGCGGTATCGTCGCTGGTCTCGGGCAGGCGCTCCACTGCGAAGCGGGAGAGATGCTTGACGCGGAACTCGCAGACTGCGGCATAGATCATCAGTGCGTTGCGGTCTGCAGTCGCGATCTGCGGATTGCTCTTCGCGATGGCGGTATACTCTTCGCCGGCCTCTGCGTATCGCCTGGCGTTGAAGAGCGCGTCAGCGTGGGTCTTGCGCTCAGTGGTCGATAACGGCGCGCCCATGGCGTTGAGCTGGGCCGCTGCTTGTGAGGCTTCATAGCTGAGCGGCTGGGTGGTGTAGATGGCGCGGAAGAGTGGCGTGGCTTTCGCTGTCTGGCCTGTGAGCTGATAGGCGCGCGCAAGCGCAAATTGAAAGTCGACAGTGTTGCTTTGCGGAGTTCCGGCGAGCGGCTCCAACAGCGCGACCGCACCGCGCGCATCGTTCTGCTGTAGGTGCGCGTTGGCAAGTGTGACTGGCGCTGCGGCGAGGAAGATGCTGTCCGGATGGCGGTCGGCGAAGCGGTCCAGCAGCGTATATGCCTCGGCACCGCGGCCGGCCTGGATGGCTGCCTGGGCGCCCAGGTAGTCGGCGTAGTCGTCCAGGGCCGCGCCGGCGCGCTTGGCGAGCGCGAAGTCCGCGAGCGCCTCAGGATAGCGATGGTCGAGTGAGTAGGCATGCCCGAGGGCGACGTATGCGGCTGCCGCGGGTTCTCCGGGATGCGATTGGGCATAGGCCAGCACGCCCGCATAAGCCGCGGCGGAGCGTGTGGAGGCAAGCTGCTGCGCCATGGGACGAAGCTGCTCCGACGCGTGAAACGCGCTGACCAGCTGAATGCTGCGCGCGGTGGGAGCGGGGCTATGCAGCGGACGGCCTGTCCGCGAGCGGTGCGACGAGACCTTTTTCGAGCCGGAACTCGATTTGCGGGAACTGGCCTTTGCGGCGGCTTTGGCGTGAGATTTCGAGGTCTTTGAAGCTGACGCCGAACTCTTCTTCTTTACTACGGACGCAGGTGTCTCGCCGGAGCCGCTGCGCACGGCGAAGGCGCCGGCCGGCGGCAGCAGACATACAAGGCAGACGAGAGCGAGCAGAAACCTGCGTGACATCAAGGGACCCCAAGGGCGCCAACCGGCGGTTCGCGCGCAACCGGTAACGAAGCCTACGATACGACTTTAAGGCCGCGGGCCGCATTGCAGCCGCGTTGTATCGCGCGGCGAACCAGCGCGGATACATGCGCCGCCGCATTGATACGACGGATCGATAGAGCGAAGGTCGTGCGCGCGTTGCCTGCATTGCTTGGGACGGTTACACTTGAGCAAGACGCGCTGGTTTTGCGCCTGGAATTCGGCCCGAAACGGTGCACCCTTTGCCTATGCCCGCCATCCAATCCCCAGAGGCGACTGAAGTACACCCCGATGTCGCGCTGGTTGCGCGCGCAAAAGCAGGGGACAATGCAGCCTTTGAGCAGTTGGTGCGACAGTATGAGCGGCAGATCTTCCGGGTGGCACAACACATCACCCAGAACCGCGAGGACGCGGAAGACATTGCGCAGGACGTTTTTCTGAAGGCGTACGAAAAGCTGGAGCAGTTCCAGGGCAATTCGAAATTCTCCACCTGGCTGGTGCGCATCGCGGTGAACGAAAGCCTGATGCGGCTGCGAAAGCGCAAGACGAGCAAGACCGTCTCCATGGACCAGGACGTGCAGACGGAGGAGGGCTCCATCCCGCGGGACTTCGCAGAGTGGCGGCCTAACCCGGAGCAGATTTATGGGCAGAACGAACTCGGCGACATCCTGCGCAAGACCATCCAGGGGCTTCCTCCTGGGTTTCGCACGGTCTTCACGCTGCGCGATGTGGAGAACCTCTCGACCGAAGAGACTGCGGAGGCCCTTGGCTTGAGCGTTCCTGCCGTCAAATCGAGATTGCTGCGCGCCCGATTGCAACTGCGTGAGCGGTTGAGCCGCTACTTCCGGCAGCAGGGTAACGAGCCGAAGGCGTTAATCCAGAAGAATGCGGGAGCAAAGGCGTGAACTGCACCGACTTCCTCAAGCAGTTGACCGACTACTTCGATGGCCGCGTAGAGCCTTCGCTGATGCAGGAGGTGCAGACGCACCTCGCGGAGTGCCATCACTGCGAGGTGGTGCTGGACACTACCCGGCAGACCATCTCCATCTATCGCGAACATGAGATCTACGAGTTTCCCGCGGAGTTGCAGGACCGGCTGCACAACGCCATCATGGCGAAGTGCCGGGCACGCATGAAGTAGTTCCGACCGTTCCGATGCAGTCTCTCCCGGCAAACGTTTCCATAAGCGCGTAAAATGATGCCGAACCGCGGCAGCGTGTTTTGCCTGCGGTAAAGTCCTCCTCCAAAGGAAAACGCTTTCCAATGCGCATTGTGCGTTTTGCCTCGATATGTCTGCTTGCCGTCTCCTGCGTCGCCTCCGCACAACAGCCTGCGCGTCCGGCGCCTCCGCCAACTGCTGCACCTGAGGTGATCGCAGGTCCGGCGGATGTCTCCGTGCAGGTGGATCTGGCGAAGCCGCTTGGCGCGTACAAGCCGATCGGGAGCTGGTTCGGTTACGACGAGATTGACTACACCTTCGGCAAGAACGGACAGCAGTTGCTAGGTGAGCTGGCGCACATGTCTCCCGTGCCTGTCATGGTCCGCGCGCACCATCTGCTGACGAGCGGCAACGGCGAAGGCAAGCTGAAGTGGTCGTCGACCAACGTCTTCACGCTGGGGCCGGATGGCAAGCCAGTCTACGACTACACCGTGCTGGACAAGATATTCGACGTGTACAAGGCGAACGGCGTGCGGCCGTTCGTCGAGCTCGGCTTCATGCCCAAAGACCTCTCCTCCAGCACGGAGCAGTATGAGCATGATTATCCGCGTACCGTGAGCGGCGCGGTGCAGGCCCCGCCGAAGGACTATGCGATGTGGGAAGACCTGATCGAGCATGTGGTCGCGCACTTCGTCCAGCGTTACGGGCGCGCGCAGGTGGCGACGTGGTACTTCGAGGTATGGAACGAGCCGGACATCGGCTACTGGCAGGGCACGGAAAAGGACTACCTGAAGCTCTATGACTATGCCGTGGCCGGTGCGCGCAAGGCGCTGCCCGGGGCGATCGTGGGCGGTCCTGCATCGACTGGTCCAGGTTCACCCAAGTCGCAGGCGATGCTCAAGGACTTCCTGGCCCACTGCGCGAACGACAAGAGCGCGGCGACCGGTGGGCCAATTCCGCTGGACTTCATCAGCTTCCATCCCAAGGGCGGGACGCGCGTTGCAGATGGGCACGAGCGCATGGGACTCGGCACGGAGTTGC
>DATCBR010000161.1:0-24234 GCA_036511765.1 Acidobacteriaceae bacterium
CACTCCCGGCCTGCTCGACGATGTCGACTCCATCTACCTCGAGATCGCCCGCGAGATGCTGCAGCGCCATGACTACGTCACGCCGTACATCGACGGCATCCGCTTCTTTGATAAGCCGCCCCTGATGTACTGGCTCGCCGCCGGCTCCATGCGCCTCTTCGGTCAGCATGACTGGGCCGGCCGCCTCCCCCTCGCGCTCCTCACCCTCGCGCTTCTGCTCGCCACCTACGCGCTCGCGCTCCGCCTCTTCCCTTCAGGCGAGTCAGACCGCGCCGCCCTCTACTCCGCCCTCGCCCTCGCCACCTCCGTCGGCCCCTACCTCTACACCCGCTTCTACATCCCCGACATCCCCGTCGCCCTCTTCCTCACCCTCGCCATCCACGCCTTCCTCACCGCCCTCGACCGCATCCGTACTCAGCGGCCCCGCGCAGAAGAACTAGTCTCCGTCAAAGCAGACGAACTAGTCTCACTCAAAAATGATGCCGTCATCCCGAGCGAAGCCGCGCAGCGGCGGAGTCGAGGGACCCCCGCATTTAAATCCTTTGTCCAGGGTGGCCCATTCATGGAGCGGCCGTCGGGGCGCGACATGAGTGGGGTAGAACAGTCCCCATCCCCCCTCCTCCCCTGCCTCACCTTCGCCGCCGTCACCGCCCTCAACGTCCTCAGCAAAGGCTTCATCGGCCTCGTCTTTCCCCTCGGCTTCGTATTCCTCTACCTCGCATTCACCAGACATCTCCGCCTGCTGCTGAAGTTCCATCCCATCCCATCGACCCTCACCTTCCTCACCATCGCCGCGCCCTGGCACGTCCTCGCCGCGCTGCGCAACCCTGCCATCGCCATGCCCGCGGGCCTCGGCCTGCCCGCGCGCGCCGGATGGACCTGGTTCTATCTCTACAACGAGCACATCGCCCGCTTCCTCTCCCGCCGCATCCCGCATGACTACGGCCAGGTGCCCATCCCCCTCTTCTGGCTGCTCACCGCCATCTGGATCTTCCCCTGGCTCCCCTTCGTCCTCGGCGCAGTCCGGTCCCATCTCCGCGACCTGCGCCACGAAATGGGTGCCCCATTCATGGAGCGACCGTCAGGGCGGGACATGGGTGGGGTGGGATCTGATGGCACCGCCTCCCTCACCCTTCTCCTCTGGTCCGGCCTCGTCCTCGGCTTCTTCACCCTCTCCGCCCGCCAGGAGTACTACGCGCTCCCCTGCCTGCCCGCTCTCGCCCTCATGGCCGGAGGTCTGCTCGCCGCCGCCAACCGATCACAACCATGGCATGATGCATCGATGCGAGACGACATCGCCCACCACAAGATGCCGTCATCCCGAGCGGAGCGTAGCGAAGTCGAGGGACCCCCGCATTTGTCTTCTCCAACTCCGGGTGCCCAATTCATGGCGCAGTCGTATCGCGATATGAGTGGGGAATCAGCCCTCTTCTGGCACAGGTGGCTGCTCGTCCCCATCGGCTCCCTCGCCGCGGCCATCGCGCTCTTCTTCGCCATCACCGCGCCGCATGTCGACCCCAACACCGACATCGCCTCCCTGCTCATCCAGGGCGGCGGCGACTACAACCTCTCCCTCAGCCATCTCTTCGACCTCACCGGCCGCGCCATGGGACTCTTCCGCATTCCCCTCCTTTGCTTCGGCATCAGTATGGCCGCCATCGGACCCGGGACCTATCTCCTGCGCCGCCGCGCATACACGCACGCCGCCAACCTCACCCTCGCCGCCGCCGCGGCCAGCCTACTGCTCTGCATGCACACCGGGCTCGTCGGCTTCTACCCAACCCTTGGCTCAAAACCCCTCGCCGAAGCCATCCTCGCCGAACAAGCCACCCATCCCCTGCCCAACGATCTCATCCTCATCGACGGAGAACTCACCTCCGGCTCCTCGCTCCTCTTCTACACGCGCCAGCCCGCCCACCTCATCAACGGCCACATCAACGGTCCCTGGTTCGGCAGCTTCTGGCCCGACGCTCCCCATCTCTTCGAGACCGACGACTCCCTCCACCACCAATGGTCCGGGCACCGCCGCCTCTTCCTGCTCACCTACCACGCGAATACGCGCGCCCCTGAGCTCGCCCGCTTCGGCCCCGTCCACATCCTCGCCTCCTCCGGCGGCAAAACCATCCTCATCAACCAGCCCTGAGTTCCAGCTCTAAGCTGGATAGCTTGCAGCTTATAGCTCAAGAAAACCGTCTCTTGCTCGCGCTATATCAGCGCTGGAACCCGCTGACCAGTCAAGTCACTGAGCTTGATACAAAACCGATAAATTAGCTATAATATCCATGTTGGCTACTCGCTCGGAAAGGGACTGTCATGATTAAAATGACCTCGGCGGAGGCGCAGAACGGCTTCGGAAAACTCCTTGACGTCGTCCAGCGGGAGACGGTTGCGATCACGCGCCATGGGCGTCCAGCCGCGTTCATCATCTCTCCTCAGGAGATGAGTGATTTGCTCAACTCGCGACACCGGCGCAATGAGGCAGTCTCTGATCTGGAAGCCTGGACCGCACTAGCCGGAAAACATGCTGGCCCTGACGCCCGCACTCTTACCGACGAAGACGTGAACCGGCTGGTGCATGAAGCACGATGAGCCGGCGAGTCGTCTTCGATACCAGCACGCTGGTAAGCGCGGCGCTTCGAATTGGATCGATTCCACATCAGGCGCTTTTAGAGGCGTTCGCAACCTGTGATGTGTGTAGCAGCCAGGGAACACTCGATGAGCTGGAGCGGGTGCTGAACGGCAAGAAGTTCGATCGCTATTTGGATCGTGCTTCGCGTTCAGCATTTGTCGCCCTGATGCGCCGGCACGCAATCTCGTTTGACGTTCCCGAAGCGAACATTCTGACCGTGGCTCCCGCGTGCCGCGATCCAGAGGACAATCAGTTTCTCGCTCTGGCAGATGTAGCCAGGGCCAATTTCATTGTAAGCAGCGACAAGGATCTGCTGGTTCTGAATCCATGGCATCGGATAGCTGTTCTTACGCCTGCGGAGTTTTTGGCACAAGTCGCGGCAAAACCATCCTCATCAACCAGCCCTGAGTTCCAGCTCTAAGCTGGATAGCTTGCAGCTTATAGCTCAAGAAAACCGCCTCTTGCTCGCGAGCGACGATGCCGGGTTCCCCATTCATGGCTCGGCGCCAGTGGACCCATGGGAGGAATGAAAAACCGTTCGCGCCTGTCATTCTGAACGAAGCGAAGAATTCCCGCATTTGTCCGTCATCCCGAGGGAGCATCCGCTGGGACAGAATTTGTGTCAAGCCCCCCAAACCCCTATCTTGCTCATCCGCAAGCAGATACTCCGCAAAATAGTTGGCATAACAGTTTCGCTTCGTTTGCTATCCTTAAATCAGCACAACAAAAAGGCCACGGGCGAACTGCTCGTGGCCTTTCTCATTTTCTTGGAGGAACCACCTCGATGGACCGCCGCAAATCCGCAATCCCGCTCTGCCGACACATCAAGACCGATGGTCGCCTCTGCGGTTCGCCCGCCATGACCGGAATCGCCTTCTGCTACTTCCACGGCCGCAGCCGCCGCCCCGCCGGCCTTCACCCGCGTTATCGCCGCGCGCTCGATGGCCACGACTCCATCCAGCAGACGCTTGGCGCCATCATCGCCGGGACCGCCTCAGGCGACCTCAGGCCCAGTCAGGCTGGCCGCATGCTCTTTGCGATCCAGATGGCGCTCTCGAACCTCGACCGCGTCCCGCCACCTCCAAAGGAATCAAGAATTTAGCCGGGAGCCCTTTGCATGCAGGAACTTACTCAGCTTCGCTCCGCCCAAGCTCCACAATACCCGCAGGTTACGCGCAAAAATAGGTATTGGGGGGCTACCCCCCCCCGATACTTCAGCGCCTACCCAGCGGTCGGATCGATCCGCTGGAAGCGCCCATCCGCGCCGATCGAATAGTTCCCGCCGTGATACTTCATCCCGCTGCCCATGTAACTTGCGCACCACACCGCAAACCCCATCAGGTCTCGCAGCGGATACATCAGCACCGACCTTCCAGTCCGCTTGTCTCCCAGCGCCCACAGCACCGTTGCCGCCAGCAGCCAGCGATTCACGCAACTCGCCGCCAGCCATGCGAGCCCAACCATCGGATGTCCCGCCGCCAGCCCCCACAGAAGGCCCAGCACACCGAACGGCACCGCATAGGTCAGTCCGCTTCCCAGATGTCCCGCCGCCCGCGAGCGCCGCGTGCTCCTCATCCACCGCAGTTGGTCGACGAACGACGCGCGCCAGCCCTGCGGCAACACCCTCAGCTCCACCACGTAATTCGCCATGCGCACGCCGCGTCCCTGCGCCGCCAGCCGATTGCCGATCACAAAGTCCTCGGCGTAGTACTGCGCCAGGTCGTCAATGCCGCCCGCCAGCGCGAACGCCTCGCGCCGCAGCACCATACTCACGCCCAGAGCGAAATGCGTTCCGCCCTCCACCATGTCCGCCACGAAGATGCCCGCGGACATCTCCACGCTCTTGCCCACCGCGTCCAGTTGCGCCGCAAAGCCGCCGCTCGTCCGCCCGATGTAAAGACAGCTCGCCAATTCGCGTCCCGGCGCGACCAGCTCCCGCACCATCTGGCTGATATAGTCCGGCGTCACGCGCGCATCCGCGTCGCTGGTGACCAACGTCTCATACGCCGCAGCCTTGCAAAGCACCGCCATCGACCACATCTTCGCATTGGGAAACTGCGGCTCGCCGCAGGTAAGGAAGCGCGCCCGCACCGCCGGGTACTCCGCCGCGATCCGCTTCGCCATCTGTAGCCCAGGGTCGCCGTCGTTCCGCGCGCAGAACAGCAGTTCAAACTCCGGATACCGCTGCGCAAAGAAGCTGCGCAGGTTCTCCTCAAGTCCCGGCTCGGTGCCGTACAACGGCTTCAAGACGCTGACCGGCGGAGCGAAGTCGATCGGCGCGCGCTGCTCGCGCCGCCTGCGCCGCGCAAAGCGCAACGCACCCGCCAGCAC
Organism: Acidobacteriaceae bacterium; assembly: GCA_036511765.1. GTDB lineage: Bacteria > Acidobacteriota > Terriglobia > Terriglobales > Acidobacteriaceae > Edaphobacter. Next base: position 4,961 of record DATCBR010000161.1, read on the forward strand.
CATGCCGCAATAGATTGTCGAGGTGGCCGTCCCGGCCAGCGCTGCCCAGAACATGGTTCGCAGAAGCAGGTTCATTGCACTCATCACAGGCACGCATTCCACCTGTCCTTACCATTCCCCAGTCTACAAGAGCGCATCCAGCGTTCGGCAAGGGAGCAACACTGAGATCAGCGGCGTCCTCCCTTCGTTCCAGCCTGTTCCCTGCTCCCTGTTCCCTGCTCCTTGCCCGGCTTTCGCACCATCACCGGTCGCGGCAGATGCACCAGCCCAGCCTGCTGCGTCTGCTGCTGCATGCGCGTCAGCATCTCCGTCCGCACGTAGTCCACGAATCCCTGCATCTGGCGGTTCATCTCCTCCATGCGCTCGCGCATCTGCAGCACAATCGCGATGCCGGCAATGTTCACGCCCAGGTCCCGCGCCAGGTTCAGGATAAACTCCAGCCGCTCCAGGTCCTCATCGGTGTACAACCGCGTGTTGCCGTCCGAGCGGCTTGGCTTCAGCAGTCCTTCGCGCTCATACAGCCGCAGCGTCTGCGGATGGATCTCGTACATCTCCGCCACTGCGGAGATCATGTACGCGCCCTTCGACTTCCGTTTCGTCGCCATCGAAGATCGACCCTAAGCAGTCTTCCGTTCCTTCTGTTTTGCCGCAGAAAGTATTCTGGACCGCCAGCCTTTTGGCCGCATCCGATACTGCTCCAACATCTTCAAAAGGTCTGTACCGGGAGATGCGACGGAATATCTGCCTCTCTTCCAGGAAAGAGTTTCAGTAAAGCCCTTCTTCCGCATTACTTCCAGCGCTTCCGCATAAGTCAGGGCATAGGTTCGCGATTTACTCGCATCTTTCATGTCCCATATATAGACCAGCAGCAGGTTCGCCACCCGCTCGTATTTGCGATCCAGTTCAAAGCGACGTCCGTTCGTCACCTTCAGTTGGATCGGACACGCAGCGAATGGGCTGTCCTGCTCATCCAACTCCGCGTAAGCGATCAGATCGACGCCGCGGTCGCGGATGGGCAACGCAACCTCCAGTCCGTCTCCGGTGAGTTGGGAAATCAATGCAAACCGGCCCGCAAGTTCCGTGAGCTGGGTATCTTTCTTGCCCGGCCCGTTCTCAGGCAGGTTACTCCCATCAATCACACGAAGACTGACTCCCTGACGATAACGCTTATGATGCGTTCCCTGTGCTGCTTTATCAAAATCGTATTGCTTACGCATTTCTGTCACCGCGCCGCTGCCGATACTGAGCGGCTTCTCGCTTTTCGGCTTCTCTCGAGCTAATCAGTCGGATCACGTCAGATCTCTCCACATAGACAACTAGCAGCAACCTTCCTGTCTCCGATTCGCCGATACTGATGCTTCGTTGCTCTTCCGCGCTATGGTCTGGGTCAGACAGCATCAACTCATATCGATCGCCGAAGATGCTGCGCGCCTCCTCGAAGGAAACTTTGTGCTTCCGCAGATTTGCCGCCGCCTTCTTAGCGTTCCACTCAAAGGTTAACGCCATGCTGAATCAATCCTAACGCCTGCTCGCTATTCCTGTGACCAAAAGCATACCGCGCTTCCTCCACTCCTACGCATCCAAGTTTCCTGTGCGAACCTGATCCATGAGAGGCCCACCATGCGAATCTCACGCAAACCCATCTTCCTCGCCTCAGCCGCTATCGCGGGCACAGCTACAGGGATCGCCGTCGCTGGAACCTTTGCCACGGTCGGGGCGGCTGTGCTCCTCGCTCGCGCGCTGAGAACAAAGCCTGTTCCAGACAACGCCGTGGTCCTCATCACCGGCGGCTCACGCGGACTTGGCCTCGCCATCGCATCGCGCTTCGCGCGGAAGAGCGCCAGCGGCAAGGGAGGGAATGTCCGCCTCGTCCTCGCCGCGCGCAACCGCGCCGAGCTGGAGAGCGCGCAGGCCGAGCTCATCGCCCAGCATCCGTACCTCGCGCCGCAGCACTTCTACCTGGTCGCCGCCGATCTCGCCGTCCGCGCCGAGTGCGAGCGCCTCGTCCGCGAGACCATCGCCCACTTCGGCCGCATCGACATCCTCGTCAACAACGTCGGCATCATCCAGGTCGGCCCCATCGAGGCGCAGACCGTCGAAAACTTCGAGCGCACCATGCGCCTCAACTTCTTCGCCGCCGTCAACACCATCTGGGCCGCACTGCCGCATCTGCGCACACAGGCGCCACTCGCCGGCTGGGACCGCCGCGCCGCCATCGTCAACATAGCATCCATCGGCGGCAAAGTGGCCGTCCCGCACATGCTGCCCTACTCCGCCAGCAAGTTCGCGCTCGTCGGGTTCTCCGAGGGCCTGCACGCCGAGCTGCGCCACAAAGGTATTCGCGTCACCACCGTCTGTCCGGGGCTGATGCGCACCGGCGGCGAAGACCACGCCGAATTCCTCGGCGACGCCGAGGCGGAAGAAAAGTGGTTCAAGTTCAGCGCCAAGATGCCAGGCATCTCCACCACTGCCCGCCACGCTGCCTGCCGCATCTACTCTGCCGTCGCCAACGGTCGCGCGGAGATCACCATCTCACCGCAGGCATGGATACTGGCCCGCAAAGCCGCTCTCTTCCCCGAGACCATGCAGCACGCCGCGAGCCTCGCCAATCGCTACATCCTGCCCAGCGCGCCCGGCGAAGGTCCGCACGCGCACTTCGACCCATCGCTCGCCGGCGAAAGCCAGGAAGACTAGATCGGCAACTCCAAACCTGCACCGTCATTCTGACGCGTAGCGTCAGAATCTCCGCATTTGCGCCTTCATTGTTTTTGATCCGTGCTTTTATCCGTGTTCATCCGTGTTAAGCATTTGTGCTGTCCTTAGACTTCCCGGAACATCTCCGCCCGCGGGTCCTCCGGATTCAGCTTCGCCAGCTCGCGCAGGATCTCCTTCGACCGTTCGTCCTGCACCTTCGGAACCACGATCTTCACCTCAACGATCTCGTCGCCGCGCACACCATCGCGCGCTGCGCTGGGCACGCCCTTCTCGCGCAGCCGCAGCTTCTGCCCCGTCTGTGTCCCCGGTGGAATCTTCAACTGCGTCCGCCCTCCGCCGTCATGAGTATCGATCGTGGGCACATCGATCTTCGCGCCCAGCGCCGCCTCCGCAACTGTAACCGGAACCGTTACATGGATGTCGTCGCCCGACCGCGTAAACACCGGGTGAGTTCCCACCTTGATGATCAGGTAAAGGTCGCCCGCCGCGCCGCCCTCGGTTCCGGCATTGCCTTTGCCGCCCAGCCGAATCCGTTGTCCGTCGCGCGTTCCCGGCTTGATGCGGAACTCCAGCGGCTCGCGCTTGGTTACCGTACCGTCGCCCTCGCACATCGAGCACGCATTCTGCACCTTGCCGGTCCCGCCGCAGCGCGGGCATTGGATGTTGAACTTCATCCGCCCGCCCATCTGCGTCACCTGGCCCGTGCCGTGGCACTCCGGACACTCCATGCTGCCGCCGGCAATCGATTTGCCATGGCACGCCGGACACGTCTCCTGGCGCTGGATCTCCAGCCTGGCCACGCCGCCGCGCACCGCCGACCAGAAGTCCACGTTCACCTGATACTCAAGGTCCGTCCCCGGCTGCGGCCCGCGCGCCTTCTGCTCGCGCGAAAAAATTCCGCTGAAGACGTCGCGAAAGCTGCCGCCGAAACCGCCTCCACTCTCCGTAGCGCCGCCGCGCGCCCGCGTTCCGCCACCCTGGAACCCGGAGAAATCGAAGCCGCCAAAATCGAACGGCACCTCACCGCTTGCCGCATCCGCGCCCGCCGCGTACGGTCCGCGATAACCCGCGCTGCTATATCCGCCACGCGCCGCAGCCTCCGCTGCCGCTGGGTCGATGTTGTCCGAATAGAAGCCGAACTGGTCATAGACCTTGCGCTTCTTCTCGTCGCTCAGGACATCATTGGCCTCAGAGATCTCCTTGAACTTCTCCTCCGCCTTCTTGTCGCCAGGGTTCACGTCCGGGTGGTATTTGCGCGCGAGTTTGCGGAAGGCCTTGCGGACCTCTTCTGCCGTCGCGGTCTTCTTCACGCCGAGCGTGCCGTAATAATCCTTGGTCTGGGTCGGTGCCATCGCTCAAAAACTTCCACTTCCACTTTACTTGCGCATCCAAGAAAAAGGTACGGCCTGAGCCGCACCCTGTTCCGTCCCAACTTTTGTGTTTAGCCGAGCTGTTCTTTACCGCCGTTCAGTTCCACACCTTATGCGCGTCGATCGCTTCAACCGAGATGGTCTGGTCCGGCTCCATCTCCCGCATACGGTTCATGAACTGCACCGCTTCTTCCCGCGTGTCGAAGATCATCCGGTTGTACAGCCGCCCGGCGCGAAGCTGGTCGCACCGCCACAGGGTCTCCATCGTCATCGTCGCTGCCCTCCGAGTGCTCGATTGAGTTCCAGTTCTTCGCTTCAGCTCTACCGTTTCAGGTCGTTGCGATCCACTCTCTCACGTCTCAGATGGACTGAAACACCCTTCGCGTTGTTTTTCCTGTGGGGAATCAGCCTGAAATACACCGCGTTATGACCGGGCTAAATCGGGCGCCTCTGTCCCAGGCGCTCAGTTCCACACATGTTGGATCGGCATCGGCTCGATCCGCAGCACCAGGTCCGGCGCTACTCCTGCCAGTTGCCGCGCAAACTCGCGCGCCTGCTGCTCGCTCTGGAAGACCTTCTGCTCCTTGATCCTTCCCCCCAGCCACTGCTCGCACTTCCACACTGTCTGCTGCTGTGTCATACCCCACCTCCGCGCTTGCACCTGGTACCTAGTCCCTAGCGCCTGGCACCTAAAAGAAGGAGCGCCCACTACCGCGAGCGCTCTTCCCCGGTTCCATTGCTCTTCCCTTTAGATGTGCGAGCGGCCGATTCGATACCAGCCGCCGGTCATCCTTTGGTCACTTGCCTGTCTACTTGCTGTCTACGTCCACATACTCGGCGTCGATCACGCCCTCGTCCTTCTTCGCTTCGGGCTCAGCCGCCGGCGTTCCTTCGGGCGCTGCCGCTCCCTCAGCCGGAGGATTCTCCGAGGCCGCCTTGTACATCGCCTCGGCCAATTTATGGCTTACGGTCGTCAGCTTCTCGCGTGCGCCATTCAACTCAGCCGCGCTCGCATCGCCGCCCAGCGTCTTCTTGGCATCCTCCATTGCGGCCTCGACGTCCTTCTTGTCTGACTCCGAGACCTTTTCGCCGGCGTCCTTCAGCATCTTCTCCACGTTGTAGACCATGGAGTCCAGCTGGTTGCGCGCCTCCACCTTGTCGCGCTGCTCCTTGTCCTCGGCCGCGTGCGCCTCGGCGTCTTTCGCCATCCGCTCCACCTCTTCCTTACTCAGGCCGCTGGAGCTGGTGATGGTGATCTTGGCGTCCTTGTTGGTGGCCTTGTCCTTCGCGGTCACGTTCAGGATGCCGTTGGCGTCGATGTCGAACGTCACCTCGATCTGCGGCATACCGCGCGGGGCCGGCGGAATGCCGCCCAGCTTGAACTTGCCCAGCGTGCGGTTCTGCGCCGCCATCGGACGCTCGCCCTGCATCACGTGCACCTCGACCTCGGTCTGGTTGTCGGCCGCCGTCGAGAACGTCTCCGTCTTCTTCGTCGGGATGGTGGTGTTGCGCGCGATCATGCTGGTCGCCACTCCGCCCATCGTCTCGATCGACAACGTCAGCGGAGTTACGTCCAGCAGCAGCAGGTCCTTCACATCGCCCGCCAGCACGCCCGCCTGCACCGCAGCGCCAATCGCAACCACCTCGTCCGGGTTCACACCCTTGTGCGGCTCCTTGTCGAACAGCTCCTTTACCAGTTGCTGGATCTTCGGCATCCTCGTCTGTCCGCCGACCAGCACCACCTCGTCGATCTTGCTCGCGTCCACACCGGCGTCCTTCATCGCCTGCTTGCACGGACCAATCGACTTCTGCAGCAGGTCGTCCACCAGCGACTCCAGCTTGGCGCGCGTCAGCTTCCGAACCAGGTGCTTCGGCCCGCTCGCATCCGCTGTGATGAACGGCAGGTTGATCTCCGTCTCCTGCGCCGTCGAAAGCTCGATCTTCGCGCGCTCGGCTGCGTCCTTAAGACGCTGCAGCGCCATCTCGTTGCCTTTGCTGGTCAGGTCGAGGCCGCTCTCGGCCTTGAACTCCGTGATCAGCCAGTCCACAACGCGCTGGTCGAGATTGTCGCCACCCAGGTGGGTGTCGCCGTTCGTCGACTTCACCTCGATGACGCCTTCGCCGACTTCCAGGATTGAAATATCGAACGTGCCGCCGCCGAAGTCATACACGGCGATCGTCTCGTCCTTCTTCTTGTCCAGCCCATAGGCCAGCGCCGCTGCTGTCGGCTCATTCACGATGCGCTTGACGTCCAACCCGGCAATCTTTCCGGCATCTTTGGTCGCCTGCCGCTGCGCGTCATTGAAGTACGCCGGGACCGTAATGACCGCCTCGGTCACCGACTGGCCGAGATAGTCCTCCGCCGCCTTCTTCAGCTTCTGCAGGATCATCGCCGAGACCTCCGGCGCGGTGTACTCCTTGCCCTGCGCTACGACCGCAACGTTGTCGCCCTTGGCCACAACCTTGTACGGCACCATCTTCATCTCGTCGCCAACCTCGTTCAGCCGGCGACCCATGAACCGCTTGATGGAGTAAACCGTGTTCTCCGGGTTGGTGATGGCCTGCCGCTTCGCCACCTGCCCCACCAGCCGTTCGCCGCTCTTGGTGAACGCGACGATGGACGGCGTTGTTCGGCCGCCCTCTTCATTCGGGATCACCTTCGGCTCGCCACCCTCCATCACCGCGACGCAGCTGTTGGTCGTTCCCAGATCAATACCGATAATCTTGCCCATAATTCCTCCGCAAAGCCTTTGAAAATTACCTTCTAAACCCTTTTTGCCCTGCCAACAGAGCTCTCTAATCCAAAAGAACTCGTCATTCTGGATCGCGCAGCGTATTCAGAATCTCAGTATTTGCTTTTATTTCAGCGAGATGCGCCTGTCGAGCCGAACGCAGCCCACTCCCTTGACCATCCCAGTCTCACATATGAGTGACTTACTGTCAATCTATCTGATGCGGAAATTAGCCAGCCGATCCATCCCCGCGGATCGATGTTTCTTGGCCAAACCACCCGCCATCGGTATGATTCCCCCGATAGCCTCCGAGTTCATCATGCGACCCCAGATCGTTGCTCTGCCCGCCCTGCTTCTCTCCGCCCTCCTTACCCTGGGCTGCGGCGGAGTCAAACCCACCGGCACAACAGCAACTCCGTCGCCTTACACCTTCTCCGGCGACTGGGGCGCAAATTCCACGGCCATTGCCCTCGTTGCTGTGGCGCAGTTCGTGGGAGACCTGACCTCCTCGAATGGCTTGGTCAGCGGAACCCTGGCCCCGATCGGCGGCGGCACCTGCTCCGCCTTACTTTTACCTCCCGCATCTGCATCAGGCACCGTCGACTCCGTCGGCCATCTCACCATCACGATGCCAGCCGGCGGCGGCACGGCTACGCTGACAGCGACCCTTGGCAGCAACCTCAACACATCTGTCGCCGGAACCTACCAGATCGCAGGCGGAAGCTGCCCGATGCCCGCAACTCCGATGACAATCGCGGAATATGCGCCAGTAACAGGCACATACTCTGGGATGTTCAGCGTCCTCAGCATCCCATCCAATCCCAATATCAACATCAGCGTTACCGCTGTTTTGACCCAGTCCCCCACACCCGACGCCATCGGCGCGTTTCCTGTTACAGGCACTGTGACAACCACTGGCGCATGCGCCACGAGCTTTACACTCTCCGGCAGCTACGTCTGGGGAGGACAGTTACTGGGCGGCAGTTCGCCTCAGCAGTTCATCGGCTCCTTCGATCCCACAGCTTCCACTTCAACCTTCACATTCCTGAGCGAGAGTGTTGCAAGCCCTGGCTGTCCGAATGCACCCCAGATCTTTGCCGGCTCACTCACCCGCCAGTAGCTTCTACAGCTTTGTGCCGCCCCCACGTCAGAAAGTACGCCAGCAGCACCGCTGCCCCTGCCGCGCTTACCACCCCCTCAGCGCCGGACAATCCCCGCGGCCCCCACTTGTCTCCGCCCCAGCCATCCACGCGCAGCATATATAAGACCGGCACATTGCCCAGCGAGTTGATGATCGAATATCTTCCACTGCCGCTCGCCCCCGACTTGCCCAGAAACTCCAGCAGCACCGCCGTGAAGTATGCGAAGCCCATGCCGGTCGTGAACAGGTAGAGCGTCATGCCCAGGTAATACGTCGAAGGCTGCATCGGCCCCAGCCACGTCACGCCCAGCGTGGCCGCATTCACCAGTCCAATCAGCAGGTACACCACCGGTGCGCGCGTCCTGGCCGGGATCAGCGCAGCCGCCAGCGCGCCAGCGCCCATCAGCACCGCGCCGCCAAAGCCATTCATCCACGCTACGTGCGCGCCGTTTACGCCATAAGACTTTGCCACGCCTGTGATCAAGCCCACCGCCGCGCCGCTGCACATGGGGAACAGCATGGTCAGCGTGTACGGCACCGCCTCCCATCGCCAGAACGTGTCCACAAACTCGCGCCGCATCTGCCCCAGCCTATGCACGAAAGATTCGTCGCTGAGGCTCTCCTGCTTCGGCGCGGCAAAAGCCGCAAGCGCGGGCAGCGCAATCATCGCTCCTGCCGCCAGCCCCAGCAGCCCGCGCCGTCCGGTATCGCTCAGTGGGATCAGCGCCAGCGCTGCCAGTGCTCCAAAGGCCAGGCTACCGGCCTGATAAAAACTTCCCGCCGTGCGGCGCGCTTTCTCAGAGTTGATCGTCCCCAGCATCCCGCCGCAGCTCGACACAACCAGCTGGCTCGCGCACGCCGCGGCGAACATCATCGCCAGCGTGTGCGTGGCTCGCAGGTCTCTCTGCGCCAGCGCCGCCGCCATCAGAACACCCGAGCTCACTCCGCCGATCAGCAGCCACGTCCTGCGGCGCACGAGGAAGTCCGTCAGCGGACTCCACAGGAAATAGATCATCGTCGGCAGCGAGAGCCAGAAGATCAAATGCGACTGCTCGCCCGAGCTCGCGCCACGCTGGCTCAGCATGTACGCCAGCACGCCGCCCTGGATCACTCCATTCGCCGCCGCCGCCGATGGCGCAATCAGAAATGAGTAGAGCCAGGGCCGCTCTCCGCGCGCGGAGTCTTTGTCCGCAGGCCCGCTCGCAGCAGCTCCGCTCTGCGCCGCCTCTCCGCCCGCCTCAATCTCATTCATCCTGCGAATCTACCATGCAGATCGCGACGCACACGATGCGCGAACCGGCATGCAGCTTCTTGAAATTTCACACCCCGTTCGATCTCCGCTCAGATGCATCCAACGTCCATCTCAGAACCTCTATATCCTGTAACCTCGCTTCACCACTCTTCGGTTTTCTGCCCCGCTGTTTCCTTCCAACCGCGCAAGGAGCGCCCCACTCCAGCATGGCCGCTACCGCAACCGCGCCGCCCGACCAGTCCGCGCAGGTCGCGCAGGGGGTAAACCCATGGCTCATCGCGGCCTCGGTCATGCTCGCCACGTTCATGGAGGTGCTCGACACCGCCATCGCCTCGGTCGCGCTGCCCTACATCGCCGGATCGCTCTCCGCTTCTACCGATGAGGCGACGTGGGTCCTCACCAGCTACCTCGTCTCCAACGCCATCGTCCTGCCCGCCTCCAACTGGCTCTCGCTCAAGTTCGGCCGCAAGCGCTTCCTCATGTCCTGCGTGGCCATCTTCACCGTCGCCAGCTTTGCCTGCGGAGCCGCTCCCACGCTCGGCCTCATTCTCCTCGCCCGCGTCGTCCAGGGAGCAGGTGGAGGCGCGCTGCAACCGCTCTCCCAGGCCATCCTGCTGGAAAGTTTTCCGCCTGCAAAACGCGGCGCCGCCATGGCCGTCTTCGCCTTCGGAGTCGTCGTCGCCCCCGTCCTCGGCCCCACGCTCGGCGGCTGGCTTACAGACACCTACTCTTGGCGCTATGCCTTCTACATCAACATCCCCATCGGCCTGCTCGCGCTGTTCATGATCAACCGCTTCATCCACGACCCGCCCTACATCAAGAACGCGAAGGTCGCGCCCTTTGACAACATCGGCTTCGGCACTCTGGTCGTGTGGACCGGCCTCCTCCAGGTCGTCCTCGACAAGGGCCAGGAGGACGACTGGTTCGGCGCCATCTGGATCCGCTGGGCCGTCTTCTTTCTCGTCGTCAGCTTCATCTGGTTCTGCTATCACTCGTGGACGAAGAAGGACCCGCTCGTGCAGTTGAAGGTCTTCAAAGACCGCAACTTCCTCATCGGATCCATCCTCATCTTCATGTTCGGCATCGGCATCTACTCCACCGTCACCGTGCTGCCGCTCTTCTATCAGGAGCTGCTCGGCTACACCGCCTTCACCGCCGGCCTGGTTGTTGCGCCGCGCGGCATCGGCGCTATCTGCGGCATGCCCATCATCGGCTATCTCTCCAACCGTCTCGATCCGCGCTGGCTTCTCACGTTCGGCTTCTTCACCTTCGGCCTCACCACGTTCTACTTCGGCTCCATCACGCTCGATGTCTCGCCCACCACGCTGCTGCTCCCTATCCTGATCACCGGCTTCGGACTCAGCTTCGTCTTTGTGCCCATCTCTACCGCCGCCTATGGCACGCTCGACAACCGCCAGATCGGCAACGCCTCCGGCATCTTCAACCTGATGCGCAACGTCGGCGGATCGATCGGCATTTCAGTGGCGCAGACCCTCCTCACCCGCCGCGCCCGCGTCCATCAGAACGAGATCCTCAACTCCGTCCCCCAGACCGGCGCCGTGTTCCAGAACTCGCTCTCCCGCGCGCAGCATGCCTTCACCAATATCTTCGGCCCCTCAAACGCCGCCGCGCCCGCCGCCGCCACCCTCTACCGGCAGCTCGGCCGCCAGGCCGCGCTGTGGTCCTTCGTCGATGTCTTCCGCTGGCTCTCGCTGCTCTGCTTCGTCTGCGTCGGCATCGTCTGGACCTTTCGCAAGGTCAAGCCCGGCAAGCCCCCCGCCGGCGCCCACTAGAAGCAAAGCCGTTTCGCGGAAGAATTGTCATTCCGCAGCTTGAGACGAGAGTCGAAAGCGGAGGAATCTGCTTTTAAGCAAATTCTCGCAACAGCAACAGTCATCCACCTCTGGCGCGCGTAGCATCTCTCCGTCAGTGCGTTCTGCACACACCATCCGCGAAAGGACCCGCACATGTCCGAGCCCTCAAATCCTTTTGTCCACCTCGAGCTCTGCACACCCGACACCGCCAAAGCCAAGGAGTTCTACGGCAAACTCTTCGGCTGGGAGTTCAATGACGTAGACATGGGCAACATGATCTACTCCACCTTCAAGCCTTCCTCCGGCCCCGGCGGCGGCATCTTCTCCATGCCCGGCATGCCTACCGTCTGGCTCGCCTACGTGGGCGTCGACGACATCAACGCCGCGACCGAGAAGGCAAAGTCCCTCGGCGCAACCATCCACAAAGGACCTGATGAAATCCCCCACGTCGGCTGGATGACCATCCTCGTCGATCCCACCGGCGCAACCATCGCGCTCTTCCAGCCCAAGCCCGGCGCGCAGATGTAAGCTCCACCATCCCGAGTTGCCCACTCATCGCGCTTTCTGGCGAGATGAGTGGCGCTCACTCAGCGGTATCTCGCGTTATGGCTGGTTCGGTGATGCCCCGTTGGGCTGCGTCCCGTTTACTGGCGCTTGCCCCGGCTGCCCGTTGCCCGGTCCGGCGCCGTTCGTTCCCGCGCCTGGAGCTGTCCCAGAGCCAGCCGGCGCCGTGCCGCCAAGCCCCGCCGGATTTCCGCCCGCGCCCGCCGTTCCCACGCCTGAGTTCAACTGTGCCGCCTGCCGCAGCCGCTCCACGCGCGGATCGTACAGAAACTCCCACGTGTCGTATGTAGTCTGCTCGTTCACTGTGAGGATGGAGTTGCCGGTCGCGCTTGTACCCACTCCCATGATTGGGCCGAGATTTGACCCCGGCCCGCCCGACCCTGCCGTTGTCGATGAGTTGCTCTGCGATCCGGGCGCTTGTATTCCCGCCCCCTGCGTGGAAGCAGCCCCCGGCCCATTCGCCTGCGTTCCCTGCGCCGTTACCGCGCTGTTGCCGCCGCCAAACCCCATCGTCGCCGTGTTCGCACTGCCGCTCTGCGCGGGGCTTGCGCCGTTCGCGCCAAACCCGTTCGCTGCCGTCCCGTTTGCCGCCAGTCCACTGTTTCCCGCTCCGCCGCCCGCGCCTGCTCCCGGCCCCGTACCCGGCAGTCCGCTCAACGCCTCTCCAAAGAAGCCCTTGGGCGTCGTCTTGTTTTGTCCTACGATGATCAGCCGGTAGTCTGCCTTGCCCGTCAGCGGATCAACATACTTCTGGCGCAGAAAGCGGATGTTGTTCGTGTTCACCAGTTGGTCGACCGACCCGGGATATCGCCCGAACTTCAGGTAATACTCGCGGATCGCGCGCACATACTGCTCCGCGCGCCGCATCGACTCCACCTCACGCTCGCGCCGCAGCGCAAACGATACCTTCACCGCAGCCACGCTCAGCGCGATCATCACAAGGGCAATCGCCACGATCGCGCCCAGCAGCAAATAACCTTCTTCTCCCCGGCGACCCGGGTCCTCGACCCTCGAACCTTGAACCTTGAACCTCATCGCTAGTTCGCCACCAACGGCAGCGTCTGCTTGTTGTTCGTCAGCATGTCCTCCACCTGCAGGGACCGCGCGTCCACCGAGAGAATGCGGTACCGCCGCAGCACAATGTCGCCCGCCTGCGCGGTGTACACCGTGTCCTGATGCAGCAGGATCGCCAGCCGCTTGCCTGCCGCGTCCGTCTCCGTGCCGAAGAACGTGAGGTCGATCGGGGGCGGCGGAGGAGGCCCGGTGCGCACCGGCGGCTGCGGCAGCATAGTCACCGGCCGCGCCGACGCCACCGGCCGGGGAATCACAATCGGCGGCGCGGAGTTCGGCGAAAAGATGTTTCGCCCCACGCCGGAGTATTCCACCTGCTCAGCTACCAGCATCCCGTCCATGCGCAGCGCCGGGTCGAGCGCGGCCGAACTGCCGCCCACGCGACGCGCGGTATTGCCGACTACGCTCCCCGTGCGCGCTGTTCCTGTTTGCACCGCATTCGTTGTCGTGTCTATATCTGCTGCCGCCTGCGCGGTCGCGCTCGCCGCCGGTACCGCAACCGCCGGCGCATAGGCCGCAGGGTTCGGCGTCCCACCCGCGAATAGCTCGTAATAGAGAATCCCCGCCGCGAGCAACACAAACACGGCCACGGCAATCGCCTTGTTGCGGCGGTCAGCGCTCATCTCCGAGAGGCCGCTCATTGCGCGCCTCCAACACCGGTCGCGGACTCGGCAGCATTCCCGGGTCCCGCCACCGTCGCCGCATTCTCTCCGCCACGCAGATACGTCGTCAGCCCCAGCCGCAGGTTCACCAGACCGGTCTGCTGCCCCGTCAACGTCACGCCGTCGATCGCGAAGAACATCTTGTCCCGCTCCAGCGCATTGAGGAACTGCATCAGCGGCCGGTAATCTCCGCTCAGGTTGGCGTCCATCTTCTCTTCCGTCAGCTCATTCGCGGAACCCGCCAGCACCACCGCCTGCGTATAGGTCACGCGCGTCAAGCGCACGTTGTTCCTCTTCGTCAGCTCGCCTAGCTCCGCGACTACCTGCGACTGCACCAGCGGCAGCCGCTCGCCATAGAACCGGTCTGCATCCGCCGTCGACTTCGCCACCTTCGCATCCACACCGCGCAGCGGCACCGCCGCCGCGTCCGCAGCCTTCAGTTGCACTCTCTGCTGCGCAATCGCATCCGGGGAGTAGTTGCCCGCGTCATGCCACAGCATCCCCAGCCGCACCAGCAGAAACGTGTTCACGCCCAGCAGCAGCACCACTCCCAGCCAATGCAGACGCAATGGAGTCAGCCAGCTGCGCTCCTCCGCGCCATCGGCCGCCGCTCCTCCATTCGGCTTGGTCAGAGTCGCCGCGGCGCTCATCGCGCACCTCCGGTGACAGGCTTGGGGGCCGTCCGGCTGGACGCCGGCGCCTTCGGATTTGCGCCCATCGCTGCGCCCGCCTTCGCCGCGGCTGATACATCTTCCATTGAAGCCGTCTTGATTTCCGTCTTGGCTGCGGGCAGCGGGTTATATCCGCTCAAAATATCGAACTGCACGCCGCCCGGCACGCCCATCTGCGCCGCAGGCATCGCACGCCCGTTCTCCTGGGTCTGCGCGGTCTCATTCACCAGCCGCGGCTGCAAAAACCTCTTGCTGTGTTCCAGATTTCGCATCAGGTCCACCGTCAGCTCGCGCGGCCCGTTCACCCGCAGGTGGATGCTCACCTCTCCATCCGCCGTCACCGACGGCGCAATGCTCGTCACCTGCACGCCCCCGGGCAGGACCTGCTCCAGGTCCATCATCACCGAGGTCCAGCTGAACGCCTTCTCCGCGAACACCGCATTCAGAAACTGCGCCCGCTCCAGCACTGCCCGGTTCTGCGCCTGCCGCATCCGCGCCTCGTTCTGCCCGCGCTCCTGCTGGAACGCCTGCGTCTGCTGCACTAGCGCATCCATCTGCTGCTGCGCCGCACGCTCCCGCTTGTTGTAGATGTACAACGCCGCGCCCAGCCCCACCGCAACCAGCGCCAGCAGCGCCATCATCAGGCGCAGGCGCGCATACAGCGGCTTCAGCTCGACAAACGGCCGCGTCGCGAGATTGATTGTGATGCGCATCTAGCTCCTCAGCGCCCCCCGCACTCCTGCCAGCCACCCCGCAGGCACGTCGCTGCTGCCGCCGCTCACCATCTCCTCCACGCGCTGCCACCTTCCTCCCAGCAAGCGCGACAGGGCATCCGCGCCCAGCGTACCCGCAGACAAAAGCAACTGTGGCGCCATCTCCAGCGTGTCCTCAAAATACGCCGCCGCCACATTCACCGCCTGCACAATCTCCTCTGCCGAAGCCGCGCTGCTGCTATCTGTCCTCATATTCTCGGCAGTTCCCGCTGCACTCACGGCTGAAGAACTCTGCACCGCCATGCCGCTCGCCAGCGCCGAACCCACTCTGCTCACCTGCGGCGCCTCGGGTGCACGCGGAGCAGGCGTCGTCTGACCCTCCATCGCAGCAAACCGCGCCGCAATCGCTGCAATCGTCGTCTCACGCGCCGCCTCACGCGACGCCTCACGCGCCATCTCGCTCTCTGGCGCGGCCGCACTCACCGCAACCGGACTCGCCTGCCGCGCAACATCTGCCTCCGGCGCCACTGCCGTCACCGCAGCACCCGCGCTCAGGTCGCCCGTCGCTAGAAAAATAGTCCGATGCAGCAACAGCACCCCGGCACGGACGATCGCGGTCGTCACACTCTCGCGTCCGGCATTCACCACCAACGAAGGCCGGGCATCTTCGTCCAGCCCTGCCAGCGCCGCCAGCGTGCTCGGCAGCACCGCTCCCGGCTCATAGCCAGCCTCGCGAACTAGGCTCTCGTACTCCTCCAGGACCTCGCGCGGCATGGCCACCGCCAGCACCTGCGTCCCAGCTCTCGTCTGGGACATCACCTGATAACTCACCGCCGCATCGTCCGCATCGAACGGCAGCAGCTTCTTCAGCCGGAACCGGACTACAGGGAATGCCTCGGCCGCCTTCGCCGGAAGCTCGTCAAAATCCACCAGCAGCACGCGCGCCGCCGTATCCGGGACTACCAGCGTCACCTCGCGCCCGCGCCCGCTCACTGCATCCAGCGCCTTCCGCACTGCCGCAACTCTCTCTCCGCGCGCCGCCCCGTTCGCCGCCAGACCGTTCACCAGCGCCACGCGCTCCACCGCGCTCAGCACCGCAGCGGAGTCGTCCGCCCGCGCGGCAACTACGCCCTCGGCCCGGACCTCGCACGCCAGCCGCGGCCGCGTCCCCATCGCTTTCGGAAGAAATCCCATTCAATCCTGGACTGCCTGCCAATTTGTTGTTGCCTTATGCGCCGCGTTGGATCCGTACACAATCCTCATGCAGCGACTTCGATTGCGACGACCTGGACAGTTGGCGGCGGAATCGGGAGGCCCTGCTCCTTCATATCCTCTATCCACATCTCAAGTCCGGTCCGCGCGTTTGCCTTGGCCTCGTCCAGCGTGTTTCCATTCACCAGAATGGTTTCAAGATCGGGAAAGTAGCCGCCCCAGGTGCCGTCCTCGCCCTGCTCAAAGATCGCCGTATAGTTCGCCATTACGATAACCCCGCCTGCTTCAGGATAGCCTTCTCCAAACCAATCTTCACGTCCGATCCCAGGCCATGCGCCGGAACGATTACCGTTCCCCTTTTCAACGGATGCCGGTATTTCTGGTGGCTCCCTTTCGTGCTCACCCAGTACTAGCCATCTGCTTCGAGCAGCTTGATGATATCTCTATATTTCATCCGCGTCCCGTTTGATTCAGCTACCTTCCCGTCTCAATAAACGTGACCTTATTAATCTCCTTCAGCGTCGTCACCCCTGCCCTCACCCGCTCCAGCGCCGAATCCCGAAGGAACCCCATCCCCTTCTCGCGCGCCTTCTTGCGGATCTCGCTGCCGGGCTTCTTGGCCAGCAGCATCTCGCGGATCTCGTCGTCCAGCTCCAGCAGTTCGTGGATCGCGGACCGTCCGCGATACCCGGTCCCCGCGCACTCCATGCAGCCGACACCCTCGCGAAACGCAAAGCCGCGCCACTCCTCCGGCTCCAGTCCGCTCAGCACCAGCTCTTCGTCCGTATAGTGCACTTCGCGCACGCAGAACTCGCACACCGTCCGCACCAGCCGCTGCGCCAGAATGCAGTTCAGCGCCGACACAAAGTTGTACGGCTCCACGCCCATGTTCAAAAAGCGCCCCAGCACGTCGACGACATTGTTCGCGTGTACGGTCGTGAACACCAGGTGCCCCGTCAGCGCCGAGTTGATCGCAATCTGCGCCGTCTCCGCATCGCGGATCTCGCCCACCAGTATCTTATCCGGGTCATGCCGCAGGATCGACCGCAGTCCGCGTGCGAACGTCAGCCCCTTCTTCTCATTCACCGGAATCTGCGTGATTCCCCGAATCTGATACTCCACGGGGTCTTCGATGGTGATGATCTTGTCCTCCTCAGACTTGATCTCGTTCAGCGCCGCATAGAGCGTCGTCGTCTTGCCCGACCCCGTCGGCCCCGTCACCAGCACCATGCCGTACGGCTCCTTGATGTACCGCCGAAACCGCGCCAGATCGTCCGCCGCAAAGCCCACCACATCCAGACTCAGCTTCTTGAACTTCTCCGACATCGACTCCTTGTCCAGCACCCTCAGCACGGCATTCTCGCCATGCACCGTCGGCATAATGCTCA
This sequence comes from Acidobacteriaceae bacterium, assembly GCA_036511765.1. Lineage (GTDB taxonomy): Bacteria > Acidobacteriota > Terriglobia > Terriglobales > Acidobacteriaceae > Edaphobacter. The sequence continues at coordinate 22,266 of DATCBR010000161.1, forward strand.
CTCGGAAGTCAATCAGCCTGCCCTTGTACCGCACGCGGAAGCGCCCGTCCTGCGGGACTCGCCGCTCGGCAATATCCAACTCGCTCATCACCTTCACGCGCGACAGGATCGTCTGGTGGTGCTCGCGCGCAATGGGCGCCATCGCCTGCTGCAGCACGCCGTCGATGCGGTACTTCACCAGCAGGGAGTCGTCGTACGTCTCCAGATGTATATCGCTCGCCCGCCGCTCCAGCGCCGTAAAGATCGTCGTGTCCACCAGCCGGATAATCGGCGAGATGTCCTCATCGCCCGTCAGCTTCTGGATCGACAGGTTCTCGTCCGCATTCTCCTCGCTCGACAGCACGTCGAACGCGAGGCCCTCGCTCGCCTCGTCCAGCACCCGCTGGCTCTGCTCGGCCTTCTTCAGCAGGTCGGTGATCTGGCTCAGCGTCGCCACCCGCGTCACCAGCCGCTGCCCCAGCAGCCCGGCGATCTCGTCCAGCACCATCAGCTTAGAGGGGTCCGCGACCGCAATCGCCAGCCGCCCCTCCATCTGCTCCAGCGGAACGAAGTTGTACCGGAACATCATGTCCACCGGCACGCTCTTGAACAGCTCATGCGAGATGTTGAAGTTCTTCAGGTCGACAAACTCCGCGTGGTAGCGCCGCGCCAGAGCCTGCGCGCGCTCCACCTCATTCATCCCCATCTCGCTGGTGCTCAGCGGCACCGCAACCGGCGTAGCCATATCTCTCTAAGACTCCTCGGCAGCCTCGTCCGTTACCGGCATACAGCCCCCGCTCCAGCACCCACACTGCATTGGCAGACTCGTCCTCTGCAATCCCCGTTCAGTGTAAGCCCGCAGTCCGTATATCAGTCGTCTATCTGCGCTATTGCGTCACCCGGCGTCCCATTTCGCATACATCCTGGGCGCCTCGAAGCCGCCCCAGGAACTCCCACCGCGCATGCGCCACCTGGCATACCCGCGCGGAGCCTCGAACTCTGAACCTCGGCCCCGGCTAAGGCGTCGCAATCTCCCACAGGTGCGCATCGTCGCGTGTAAAGGTATCCGGCGTCACCCCGCCGCGTTCGCCCATCCGCAGGCTCGCGCCTGTTTTATTGCGAATGCGCCAGCCGCCGTCGGGAAACTGGTCCAGATGCCAGAGCTCCCCATCCGCGCCGGTAAACGGCGTCACGCTCAGTTGCAATGCAGCTCCTGCAACCGCTGCATCGCTGTTCATGCCCAGCGCGTCGCCTGTCGCCGCGTTCACGATCATGTAGAAGCCGTTTGCGACCGGCGTGATCGTCCACTTCTGGTTGTCCAGCGTGAGATAGCGATTGAGCCGCACCTGCCCGGGCGCGGTGGCCGGCGCCGGAGCGCTCGTTGGAGCGGGATCGTTTCTTGCCGCGCCGTTCCCCGCCGGATTCGCCGGCGGCGCCACTGTCTCCTCCAGCGTGTTCTCGCTCATCCGCGAGATGAGTTGATACGTTCCCTCGCCGATGTTGTCGCCAGCCACCGGCCATCCATCCAGCGACCATATGAGCGGCCGCATATCCAGCACACTCCTTCCGCCGCGCGTCATGTCCGCCTCATAGTGAATGCTGAAGCGTTCCGCGCCGAACGATTCGCTGCCGGCCTCCGCATCCTTCTCGCCGCCCGTGTCGTAGTCCACCACCCGCCCAAAGTGCCCCGGCCCGATCCGATGATCGTGTGCCGCGAGAAATAGCGATCCGCCGCCTTCGGCCATCTTCCGCCCGTGTTTGTCGAGATATGGACCTAAGACTTCCTTCGACCTTCCCATGCGGATGTTGTACTCGCTGTTCTTCCCCTTGCAGCAGCTGTTGTGATTCACGAACAGATAGTAGTAGCCATCGTGGAAGATCATGTCCGACGCCTCGCTCTCGCGCGCCGTCGCAATCGCGGCTCCCAGCTTCCCGGGCTGCTTCGCCATGCCAGTCTTCGGGTCCAGCTCCGTTACGCGGATGCTACCGT
>DATCBR010000162.1:0-28236 GCA_036511765.1 Acidobacteriaceae bacterium
TGCTGGCGGTCAAAGAAGCCTAAGCCGCAGTCTTAGAGCAGTTTCTGCCAGGCTGGAGAATCGCAGGGCGGTCTCGTGCGTTTCATATGCGGGGCTCACGCCGTGATAACGTGCAGCGAAAACGTAGCGAAGAGGATTGCGATCGCATCCTCGACAAGGGCGACGTGCCAGTCTTTGCAGCCGATCTTCTCCACCAGATCGCGGCGCACCATAAAGCCGGCGAACGCACCTAACGCCGCGCCGATTGCGCCTAGCAACGCACCCTCAATTGTTGGACCCATCATTGCCGTGGCCGCGATTGCGCCTGCGAGTCCACCCAGGATGAGGCGGAACAGCAGTGGCAGAGGTGCAGTGCGGTTCGGAACGCGGGGCATTTTGTCGCCCACGAGTTCCCCCAGCGCCAGCACGGTCAGCACAATCGCGACGCTGAGACGCCCAACCCATCCCGCCCAGGTACCGCCGACGGGCAGGTATTCGAGCCACGCATACCAACTCAGCACAGCCATCGGCGTCATGGAGCGCAGCCCCGTGGTAAAGCCGAGCAGCGGGATCGCGAGCAGCCAGGACAGCATTGCGACGGCCATGCGGGTTCCTTTGGAAGCGCGACGCCAGCCCTGACGCGCAGATGAGTTCGCACGTGAGTGTCTCACGCGCGACCCTTCTATGGACGCTATTTATGGCGCCGGAGTCTCGCGACCGTCATCAGATCGCTGTTCCGACTCAAGCGCGCAGCCAACCATAGAGCGGAAAACGGCCGGCCAGTTCGAGCACCTCGCCACGGATCCTGCTCAGCATCGCTTCGTCCGTGCGGTGTTCCAGCGCCGCGGCGATCCACTTGGCGATGGTGCGCATCTCCGGCTCCTTCATGCCGCGTGTCGTCAGCGCAGGCGTGCCGATGCGGATGCCGCTGGGCTTCATGGGTGGGTTCGAGTCAAACGGGATTGCGTTCTTGTTGACCGTAATGCCTGCCACGCCGAGCGCATGTTCCGCCTCACTGCCGAGGATGCCCTTCTGGAAGACGTCCACCAGCATCAAGTGTGTGTCCGTGCCGCCGGAGATGATGCGGTGGCCTTCGGCGGCAAGGGCCTCCGCAAGCACCTTCGCGTTGGCGACAATCTGCTTGGCATACGTGGCGAACTCCGGCTGCAGCGCCTCTTTGAAGGCAACGGCCTTGGCTGCAACGATGTGCATCAGTGGGCCGCCCTGCTGGCCGGGAAAGACACTGCGATCAATGCCTGCGGCGAACTCCTGCCTGGACAAAATAAGCCCGGCGCGAGGCCCACGCAAAGTTTTGTGTGTAGTCGTCGTCACGACGTGAGCATGGGGGACAGGCGAGGGATGCACGCCGCCGGCGACCAAACCGGCAAAGTGTGCCATGTCGATCATCAGGTACGCGCCTACCTTGTCCGCGATGGACCTCATGCGCGCGAAGTCGAACGTGCGCGGATATGCGCTGCCTCCGCCGACAATTACCTTGGGCTTCTCGCGTTCGGCTGTTGCTTCCAGCTCGTCGTAGTCGATGGTCTCGGTGTCCTTGCGCACGCCATAACCAACGATGCGATAAAGCTTGCCGGAGAAGTTGAGCTTGTGGCCATGCGTCAGATGGCCGCCGTGCGCAAGATCGAGGCCAAGGATCGTGTCACCAGGATTCAGCAGCGTCATGTACGCGGCAGCATTGGCCTGCGAGCCGGAGTGCGGCTGCACATTGGCATGCTCCGCGCCGAATATCTGCTTAGCTCGATGGCGCGCCAGGTCCTCCACCACGTCGGCGAACTCGCACCCGCCGTAGTACCGCTTGCCCGGATAGCCCTCGGCGTACTTGTTGGTGAAGACTGTTCCTGCGGCCTCCAAGACCGCGCGGCTCACGAAGTTCTCCGAGGCAATCATCTCCAGCCCCTCATGCTGGCGCAGCACCTCGTGCTGGATCTGGCTGGCAATCTCGGGGTCCGCGGCTGCAAGGGGGGCGTTCAGGTCAATCGGCATAGTTACATTTTAGGGCAACAGCTGGGGCGTTCGTTGGCAACACGATCAGCCATGCGCCGCGAGGTCGCGGAACGCGCGATACACGAACGAGCCCAGATACCAGCCGTCGAGATACTTGTACGGCGTCTCGCCGGTCGTGTAGTGGCCGCAGGGCAGCACGCGCGATTCGTAGTCAACCCCATAGCGATCGAAGTTGTGCAACACATCGAGCGAGAATTCGCGCAGGAAGGTCAGATCATACGTTGCGTGCACCACCAGCACACGGCGCGGGTTCGCCGCGAACCGCTCCATGCAGGACATTGGACTGATGCCCGCGAAGAGATGCCGCACCTGCTCCTGCGTAAGGCCTGCCTGCTCAAACGCCGCGCGAACGTGGCGTGTGCTCTGACCCGTCCACACCACGTCCCCAAACCATGTGGAGGCATGATTGAAGGCACACACGCGGATGCGTGGGTCCTGTGCAGCCGCGATGAATGCATAGCAGGAGCCAAGGCTCGTCCCCAGTACGCCAAACTGCGTGTACCCCTGCGTCTCCAGCCAGTCGATGCAACCGCGCACGTCGACCACAGCCTGCCTGCAGGCTGAGATGGTGCGGCCAATATTTGAGCTGACTGCGTAGTCCGAGCGCTCGAGCTCCGCCGGCCGCCGGATATCGTGATACGGCTTTGACAGCCGCAGCGCCGAGATGCCGAAGCGGTTGAAGAGCCCGCACAGCACGTTGTGGCTGATGGCATCCGCGTTCCATTGCGGCATCACGACGATCGCCTGCCTGGGTTTGCCCGGAGGCTGCCTGTCTGCCGGCGCCGGATACCAGCGCGCATTCACCTGGTCGTTCTCCGGGTAGTGCGTGCGCAGCGGCGAGGTGAAGCGGAGAAAGTCAGCCTCTTCCAACTCGCCCATCTCAGCTGCCCGCTTCATCTCCGCGTCCTGCGCCAGCGTCTCCGGCCGCACATTCGTAGGGAAGAGTTGTGGATGGCGGCGTTCGATGCGGAAGTCAGTTGGCGTGACGTACCCGTAAAATTCCGTTGACCGCTGCAGGATCTCGTCGTTGATTGCGATCATGCGATCCAGATCGCCGACGGCGGAGGCTCCGTTCCCGCTGCGCATTTGCTCTGCGGGACCGAGTTGCGCGCTGGCCGCTCCGATCGCTGCAACGCTGACTGCTTCAGGGATGCTGGCCGGGGCGTGGCTGAAGTCCTCCAGCCAGTCGAAGCCCCACTCCAGCGGACGGACGATGCGATTGGTGTCCCGCGTAGTGAGCTTCGTCTCCCACTCGGTCATCCATCTCGCATACCAGCTTTGGGCCATCGTCTCAGTTTATCAATGCGGACGAGCATCGCCGTAGGCGCAACCGCATCGGACACCGCGATCACCCACCACTGCGGCCAGTTGCGTAGCAAATATGTGCCGTCCGCCTAATTTTCAAGGCTGGCTTCGAATACTTCCGTGCGGCACTTGCTACAGTAGCCGCGCGCCGTACCATCGTTGTGCACCGCTGCCTGCGGGATGTCGATCATCCGGCCGCAATGCGGACACGTTGCGTGCAATTCGTGGATCAGGTGTGGGAAGGAAGAAGCGGAATGGACGGCGTTTCCAGTGTGCAAAGGCGCACCTCCTGAAATGCTCTCTGGCCAGGGTTATACGCCCATCGGTTTTCTGCCGTCAATGCAGACGCGGTGCAAAACCTGTTTGCGCACGCAATTCCTTCCCGAGAGCGCCAGCGTAAGAGAATAAAAAGCGAAGTATCTGCCAGTTCCGCGCAGCTGTCTCATCCCATGGCTTTGCTCATCGAAAGCAAGTGTCACGAATACCAACCGGGAAGATACCTATTGACATGCAGATTTTCTCCCATTTATAACCGTCTCCGTTATTGCTTCCGTGACAAAGCATCTTTTCAACCGCTGGGTGGCGGGGAAGCAACAACATTGGGTGGCATGAAGCATTTTCCTGGGTAGAAACGTTGCACTAACCAAACACACAGTGTCCTCACCTGACTCCGCCGGGGGCCGCAAGAGCTCGCGGCAGTGGGTATTGGAACGCTGCATAACAAAACTGCTCGGGCCGTTCCGACCGCTGAAGAATTCAGGCCCGTTGCGGAGATGTACGCCTTGGAGATACCGATGAATAACTTGCGCTTGGAGCTCAAAGTCTGTGAAGGATGCGGGGCCCTGTGGCTTCGCAGAGGAGTTGGGGATGGAGTTTACTGCTGCCGCTGCTCACGGCAACTGGCCGTCTTCCCTCCGCCAAAGGGCCGCCATCCGGGTGGGCGTCCACGACGTTGCACAAAAGCTTCTCAAGATCGTGCGACAGGACCGCAGCGTTGCACCAGCCGCAGGACAGCAACGCCGGGAGGTGCGGCATGAGCGCCGCCGTCGTTGTTCCCGAAATCCTGCCATTCGTATGGGCGTTTGCTCTGGAGAATCCCGGGGCGCAGCCCGATCTTCCAGGCAACAGCAGACCGCCCGAGCCGCAGATGGCCTTCTACCGGAAGTACACCGAGGCCATGCTGCGGCGCTACGTGCGCATGTCCATGGAGGCGGGAAAGGTGCCATCGCTGCTGGGAAAGGAGATGTTTCGCTCGAAGATAACCAGCTATCGCGTCGAGTCGTTTGAGGACGTTATGATCTTCATCCACGATGTCGAGCACTGTCTTGAGCAACTCGACCTCGAACAACAGCGCCTCATCGCGCGCATCTCGCTGCAGGAATACACCCTGTTGGAGGCCGCCGTGATGCTGGGCCTTCCACCGCGAACTACCGTGCGGCGCTATTGCCAGGCGCTCGACCGGCTCACGCGCATCTTTCTGCATGCCCGGATGCTCGAGCCCCAGAAAATGATGTCAAGAGGGTAAATTGGAGGAAAACTGTGTAAGTCACTGACTTACTGCGACATACAAAAATAAAATAGTTGGCATAGTAGTTTTACTCAACCTGCTATTCTGTATTTGTAAGTAAAAACAACGGGAGTGACGCCGGGATGGGCGCCGCTCCCGTTTCGTTTTAACGCCACGCACACAACAGAGGAGGTGGCATGGAGCAGGCGGTGGAGCGGCAACGGTCAAGTATTGACGTGGGGCGTATTGGAAGGGTGGGTGGGCATCCGCGCCAACTGGCGATGCAGGCCATGGCAGTGGACTTCCCGGCGGTACATGGACATCCCAACCGCCTGCCGTTTGAGGGCGTTTTGACACTGGTGGACGTCGCCAGCGACAAGGCGCCATCCGGCGCGCGCGGCCATCGCGTTGTATTGACGCGTGCTGCAGCGGAGGCTGCTTTACCCAGTCTGCTCGGGATGGCCGTGGACTATAAGGCGGGGTGGGACGGTCATGACGCGCGCCAGAAGGTCGGCATCATCACCAGCGCCGAGCTTGACGGCAGACGGCTCAGCGTCTCCGGGTATGTCTACTCGCGTGACTTCCCTGAGATCGAGTCTCATGCCGGGATTGAAGGCTCGATGGGCATGAGCTATGAACTTGCCGAGGCCCATGTCGCGGACATGCAAGCCTCCGTGTGGACGCTCACCCGGGCGACCTTCACCGGCGCAGCCATCCTCCTGCGGGATAAAGCGGCGTATCTGGGCACCAGCTTTCGACTCGCGCGCGGAGTGAACGCTGCTTCCTGCGCGGCGCATCGCTCGCATCAGCCGGCGCGGACCAGGGCGCTTTAGTACCGTCGCCCGGCGTCCATACAGCGCCGCTTAAGGCGGCAACTTTTCACCGTCGTCATTCAGAAAGGAAGAACATGAGTATCAGCTTTACAAGTGTGCTCGAAGCTATCGGCAAAGGATTTGTGAAAGGCCTCGAATGGGCCGTGACCTATGCGATCCCGGTGGAAAAGCTGGTCGGTACGTTGTTTCCAGCAGCCGCCCCGGTCGCAACTGGACTGGCGGACGCAACCGCGCTGGTACAGAAGGCCGTCCTGCTGGTGGAACAGAAGTACGCGGCGGCCGGTATGCAGAGCGGCACCGGAGTGCAGAAGCTCGCTGAAGTGATGACGTTGGTCGGGCCGGTAGTGATGCAGTTGCTCTCGGCAGCGGGCGTCACCGCCAGCGCGAGCTATGTGCAGAGTTTGGTCAACGCGATCGTAGCGATCCTGAACGTGCAGACAATGCCCGCATCCGCGATCGACAACACCGCACACATTCAGGCAACGGCTGCATAAGAGAAATGCGGCAGCGCAGATCCAAACTGCTGGCAAGAAATTGATGAGCAAGAAAAAGGAGACCAAATGGAGCTGGAGATGAAAGACGAGTTGAGCATTACGGTTGACCGCCTCGCAGCGGCGGCTACGCTGCTGGAGCAGGCGGCAGAGCGGCTGGCGCAGGATGCGGAGGCCCGCATTGGCCGCATCGTGGCGACGGTTGAGTCGCAGCGCGAAGCCGAGCTGGAAACAAAGCTGGCCGCCGCCGAGGCAAAGATTGCCGATCTACAGGCGCGCGCGGCGGGCGCGGAGATCATGGGCCGCAAGACCTTGCCCGCGTCGATGACCACGCTGCTGGCAAAGCAGGGTGTGACACTCGACTCGATTGAAGCGGGTGCCGTCGACGCCGCCCTCGCCAGCCTCTCGATCGAGCAGCGCATCGCAGTCAAGTCGCAATTGCTGCGCGCAGGGCTGCTGGGCTAGCAAGTCTCGCACTCCACATCTCGACCATGCGACGTGGAAGGAACCGTCAACGATCTACCAACCAGGCGTGGCCCATGGCCGCGCCTCACGAATTTAAGGGGACAAGAATGAACCCGATGTTCACGAATATCCATGCGGCTGCGGACTTCCTCGGGCCTGGAGCCATTGAAGTTCCGCTGTATCAGACCGAAATCCTCGACATCGTGCGCCGCCGCGGCATCTTCGGCCAGCGCATCAAGCAGGTGCCCGCCACCGGGCATCCCTCGCGCTACTTCGAGGAGACGGCAATCCCGGCGCCGTCGGCTTCTGCTGGGTTTGTAGACCCGCGCAACATCGTCGCGCCGGTCGTCACTCCCACGCGTGTAGAGGCGAGCGTACCGCTCAAAGCCCTGGTCGCGCAGATCAACTACAGCCTCTTCGACACGGAGGTGGGCCAGCAGCAGAGCCAGTTCGCCTATCTGCAAGCGAAAGACCTTGCTGACACGGTCGACGGCGTTCTGCGCACGCACGATGTCGCGCTGTGGAATGGCTCCGATTCCAGCCTCAGTGCGCCGACCACTTCGCAATACTTCGGCGCTGTGGGCCAGATTGCCGGCGGCGGCAACACGACAACCATCGGCACATCAGCCTCCATCGTCGATGGTCTCAAATCCACCGTCGCACAGATGGTTGCCAACAGCTCCTTTGGCGTCCGCCCCACGGCGATCTACGCCAACCCGGTCCTTCTCGACCTGATCGACCGCGAGATGAAGTCCGAGTTCAACGTGGTGCTTCAGACCAAGGACATCGGCGCCGGCTTCACCGTCAAGACGCTCTCCACGCAGGCGGGTGACCTGCCGCTCATCCCGGAGTGGACGCTGGGCTATACCGGCACGCCGGGCTCCGGCTCCGCGGTGCTGCCGGCCTACATCGTCACCGAGGACTTGATCGAGTATCACTGGCTTGGCGATCCCAACCCGCGCGTCTTCCGCCTGGGAGTTCCGGGTTCGCTCGCCGCTCAGCACGTCGTCGTCAAGTTCGGCGCCGTGGTGGTGAAGGGCGCGAACTACGCGCACTACCAGGTGCTGGTCGATCGGTAAAAGTCGGCTCGGTAACAAGTTTGCGGTCGGGGTCTGGGTGGCCCCCGGCCGCAACACCGCGCGACGAGTTGCGCACCCTCGCACAATTGCGATGGGCTAACGCCGCAGCGCGCAGCGCACCGTAACGGGACCTCTCCGGTGCGTCTGCTGCGCCTCGTCGTGTCTGGCAGGAGGGGACTGGTCTGGTGGCGGACCGGTCCCCTCATTTTTTCTCCGCCATAGATTTTCTCTTCAACCTTCGGAGGCGCACTCCATGCCGTATCTGGATCCAACCGAGTACATCGCCTATGGGCTCGCCGCGGAGACCAGCGGCGACTGGGTGGCAATGGCCTCTTCACTGATTGAGGCGCACTGCCGCCGTTCCAGCCTGCTCGTCACGCAGTATGTGGAACGCATGAGGCTGACGGCCGAATCGCAGGCTGTGCGGCTCAGCTATCTTCCACTGGCGCCGCTGGCGCCCGCCACTTCGCCATTGGTGGGTGTGCGTGTGCGATATGCCCAGCCGCGCCGGGGAGAGTTGCACGATCCCATGCTGGCGCAGGTGGCGTGGGCCTTCAGCGTGCCGGGAAGCTGGAGCTCGCTCGACCTTAGCCTGATCGATCTCAGCGACGACACCGGAAACGTAACGTTTCCCGCAAACGTCCTGGGGCTGAACTACAACGAGGTCGAGGTCACCTACACATCTGGCCTCGCAACTGTTCCTGCATCGATCAAGTTCGCCTGCGCGCAGATCGTCAAGAATGCGCAGGCCACGCCCGCCCTCAACGTAAAGACCAGCAAAATGGACACGCTGCAGATGCAGTACTTCTCCGGCTCGCTCATCGATGCCAACGTGCAGATGCTGCTGGCGCCCTACGTGGCGCAGAGGGTCGGGTGACATCATGAGCGATCCCCTCTCTGCCACTGCCGCCGCGCGCGCGACGGACGCGCTGCTGCGCTCCTGCGGCGGACGCCAGGTGCTGCTGCGGATGCCTGCTCCTGCCACCGCCGGCGATGTAACCGAGCAGCTCGGCATCGCTACACCGCAGTTCCAGGACATCCCGCTCGCGCCGGTCGCCTTCCGCAAAGCGCGCGCAGTCGTGCCGGAAGCAAAGCCGGCGAAGTGGGAGATGCTCATCTCCGCAACCGCGGTGCAGGGCGTTGTTACGTCGCTGGGGTATGCATCTGCCAGCGTGCTGTTCGACGATGCCGCCGGAGTGCTGCTCGACGATGAGCTGCTGGAAATCATCTCCGCAACGGCGGAGCAGGTCTTCGGCCAACCCTATGCCTATCGCCTGGAGGTCCTGGCGCCGCTGGCGGACAAGAACTAACCCGATCTTCGCAATCGTGAACGGTCACACCGGAAACCGAGGGGAAGAATGCAGAACGCGAAGGACACCTTTTACACGATGCTGCAGAGCCGCCTTGCAGCGGTCAATCCGTCGCGCACGATCGTGGTGCGCGGGACTGTGCGGCCCGGCTTGCTGGTGGAAGAGAACGAGCTGCCCAGCGCATCGCCGCCAACCGACTGCTTCCGCTTGCGCTGGACGAAGCTCCAGGTGGTCAGCGTCGCGGCGCTTCCGCTGGTTGCGCTGGAGTGTTCCCTCGCATACACGACCGCCGGCAATACCGGCAACGTCGCAATGGACCGCGGCCGGATGCTGGCAGCGATGGACGGCGAGCTCACTGCCGCGCTTACTACCGCGCCTCGCTCCGCGCCGAAGCTGAACTATGCCGCGGCGGGTGTGGGGCTCTCCCCCGCTGCGATGAGCACGAACATCTTCTGGGCCGATCCGGTCTTCGGGCCGGTCATCGCAACCGACGAGCGGCTGGAGCGCACCGCAACAGTACAGGTGTACGTGTACCGCGAGGCAGGTGAACTGTGAACACAACTCTGACATCTACGCCGCCCGTCGCTCCAGCGGCTGGCCGCGTTCGTGCATACTTTGCCCCGGTAAATCGTGTGGCTGGATCACCGGCCATCTTCGATCCCGCGCAGTTCGGCAGCTTCAATCTCGACACACCTCCCTCGCCCTGGGTCGATCTTGGCTGGATCTCGAAGTTCGCGCGCAAATGCGGAACTAAATTTGAGCCTTTGCGCGCAGGCTCTCCCGCGATTACGGTAGGCCAGGTCCGCGCAGAGATTGAGGCAACAGTCTCGCTCGAGTTTGAGTGCTGGGGCCGCCTGCAGGCCGCACTTGCTTCTGGCTCGCAGCAGACGAACCTGCTTGCGGCTGCTCCCAGTGCTTCTGCAAACGGCAGCGGCGGCACAGCAGCCGCGGCAGTCGCGCTGCTGAACACTCCCGCGTCCACCGCGATTGCGCTCAACGTCGGCACGACTGCCGCAATCGGCTTCAGCGCCGGCAATCTGGTCGCAGTGGACGTCGACTACACCGGCCAGACGGGCTACGTCGGCTCCGGCGTCAGCACGGCCTATGTGCAGTCGGCCGCCGCGGTGAACAACGACGGCAACTATATCCGTCGCGTGACGCTAAACGTCGGCTTGATCGTGGGCATCGACACCGGCATTCTGACGCTCGCCATTCCGCTGCCCGCGGGCGTTCCAACCGCGCAGATGAAAGTGGCAAAGCTCGTAGGCTTTTGCGACCGCGAAGGCGCCAGCTTCTTTCAGGAGTGGTCCGCACTGTTCGCTGTGGAGGGCGTGCAGCGCGACCGAATTCTCTATCACTATCCGCGGCTGCAGACGATGCAGGGCTCGGCCGAATCCGTCACCCCGCTTGCCGCGCCGCTTGAGAGTGTGCGCCTCGCGGCAGCATTCCGCGCATTGCCCGTAAAAGACGAGAACGACGGCGAGACCGTCGTCTGCTTCCGCAGTTATCTGCCTGCACCTCTGCGCCAGGCCTGAACAAGTTTTCGATTCGAAGGAGGATTGGAATGCGTTGGTTCTCGAAGAGCTGGATTCTCATCAGTGTGCTGCTGGCGGTGGGCGCGGCGGCAGGCCCAATCACATGCCGCGCGCAGGCGCCGACCACACAGATCGCCGACACTGTCTATCGCGCCGATGGCACGCCGGCGACCGGCACGCTCGTCATCAGCTGGCCTGCATTCACCACGGCAGGCGGTACAGCTGTCCCAGCGGGCAGCACATCCGCCATCGTCGGCTCCGGCGGTGCGCTCAGCGTGAATCTTGTCCCTAACTCCAACGCAACGCCGATGGGCAGTTATTACACAGTGGTCTATCACCTGGACGACGGCACCACCACTCGACAGTACTGGGTTGTCCCCGCCGGCTCCGCCCCGGTGAAGATCAGCACCATCGAAAGCACGGTCCTGCCGATATCCGTCGCGATGCAGACCGTCAGCAAGAGCTACGTCGACACTGCCATCGCCGCCGCTGTCACTGGGCACCCGTTGGATTCTTCGATCTATGTCGAGAAAGCCGGCGATACCATGACTGGGCCGCTCGTGCTTCCCGGCGATCCCGTCTCTGCAAACCAGGCCGCGGACAAGAACTACGTCGACGAGAATATCGCCGCGGTCCAGAGCGGCATCGGGCAGAAGGTCTCCGAACTACCGTCGGGAACTCAAACCGTCGCGCAGCCGGCTGGCACTCAGCTGGACGTCAATAACCTGAACGATGTCCTCTACGCCAGCCAGTACGTCAACGGCTTCGGAAACAACGGCATTGCGAATGCCGCAAGCAGTTCGGATTGCTCCAGTGGTTGCCAAATTAAGGTTGAGCAGGATTATTCCCCCGAGGGCTACAGCACCGCCGCGCTCAACAGCCGGACCCACATCACTGACTCGCGCGGTGGCGTACAGGTAGACAGCTATCTAAATCCGGTCGATGCGCTCCGCGGCACGTCCGGCACGGCGCAGACGATCGATGATGTATCCACGCAGAGCGAGGCGAGCCTTGCGCAGCAGGGCAATACAGAGGATCCAGGGGTAATTGCCCTCAACATCTCACAGTTTGGCCTGGCCGGAGGCTCCAATCTGTTCCCGGAACAGGTCGAGACTCCGCCCTACTTCAAGATGGGCTACAGCGCGCTGATGGTGAACGGTGTGTACAACACACAGGGCCAGCACGTTCTTGCTCCGATGACGACCCATTGCTACGGTGTGGGCGACTGCCTGATAGGTTCCCAGTTCCTTTACGCGTCGGGCGGACTCCGCGACTCCGCTGATGAAGGCGCCCATCCGTTCGATCTGCAAATCCATGAAGACCCCGCGGTCTTCGAAGGGACCTGCTCCAGCGGATGCACCGCCGGCTCTCTGTCGATCAAGATCGCGTCGACGGCATCTGCCGGGACGCAGGGCGACGGCCGTTACCTCATCGACACCAACCCGGCGAAGACCATCACCAGCACCGGCACTGGCGGCGCCATCACGGGTGGAAACAACAATGGTCCGCACGCGTTCGCACAGTTCAGCGGCACCAGCTTCCCCGTCAGCACTTTTATCAGCATCGGCCAGGCCATTCCAAGCCAATCGAACAACATCGCACCCGGCGTGGTCACCGTTCCGATTGCCAGCTCAGGCGTCCCGGCAGGATACGCCACGAACACGGCTGCCATCGGCCCCTCCACCGGACTGGCGTGCATCGTTGACCAGAACAACGGCTACGCCCCCATCAACTATGAGATGGCGCCGTACACCATCGTGGACGGCTCGCACATACAGTTGACACTCAACAAGCCGCACCAGAACCTTGCCACGCTCGCCTTCGGCGGCCTTTGCGGATACGGCCTGGAGCAGACCGTCGACACGACAGGTAACATCCGGCAGCTCTTTCCCATCGTTGGATCTAATTCGACCACGAGTCTCTACTATGCGGCGGGCACCAATCCGGATGTGGGCGTGATGAACCAACAATCCGGCTATCTGAACGTCTCTGCGCCCATCGCGACCGCAGTGCGTTCGGGCAACGTAGTCACCGTGACCGCCTCCGGCAATCTGCCGAGCAACATCAACGGACTCGCTACATCGATCTCCGGTGCGACGGATTCCAGCTATAACGGCACCTTCGTCGTTACAACCACCGCGCCCAATACCTTTACCTACCCTCAGACGGGTCCCGATAGTTCCACCGCAGGCGGAACTGCTTCCGTTCGTACCGGTGGCTTTGCCATCTATCCGGTAGCTGAGGTGTTGAGCGTCTTCAACCCGGCAACAAAGCTGGTGGACGGACAGATGACGCTCGCTCCCAATAACGTTTCATGGGCCGCAAGCGATACCGTCGAAGAGCCTCACTTCTATCAGGAGCAGGTGGCGGGAGACACGGAAGTGATCGGCCAATACCTTCCGAGGCCCTCGGTTCAACTGCGCGCCGGATTGCGGTATGAGCAGAACAACGGTCCAGGACTGACCGGATGGTCGATCGCCAACGGTGCGCCTGTGAGCAACTACATTGGCTACGGCGGCACGCATAGCTATCCCGATGCAGCCTATGAGGCGACCGGCGTCTGGCAGCGCACCATGAACCTGGCCGCGGGCGAACAGGCGCTGTTCACCGTGCATTGCAACCTGCATGGCTGCAACAACTGGAACTCCCCTTACAACTTGTTTGAACTGGACTCCAGCGTCAGCGCGGACGTCGTGCAGTATTCGCCCAACACCAGCAACCTGACGATTGGGCTGAGAGGGACCAGCTACAGCTTCACTCCCAGCGGCTTCAATGCGGGAACGATCAACGCCACCACCATCAATGGATCGCTCGACGCAGGCCACATCACAACCGGTACGGTTGCGGCGGCGCGGCTGCCACTGTTTGGCGCAGCGGGAACAGCGCACGCGGCCGGCGCCGTGCCGGATCCCGGACCCACGCCCGGAAGCACCCGCTTCCTGCGCGAGGACGGCGCGTGGATGGCGCCCAGCGGCGGGGGCGGCGCTGTCAGCTCGGTCAATGGACTCACCGGCGCTGTCACCATCACACCGCAAAGCATCGGCGCGGAGCCCAACACAGCGATCGTTGCGGGTGCAACTGCGGACTACACCTTTGCGGAAGGCTCCGGCACTGTCCTGCACGATCAGAGCGGCAACGGCAATGACGGCACGCTCGCCTCCGGCGCACAGGCCCCCGCGTGGTTGGGCACTGGCCTCGCCTTCTCCAGCGCCAACCGCAGCGGCGTCGCGCTGCCCGCCGCGCTCAACAACTCGCAGACCATCTTCCTGGTGGTCTATGTCAATCCGTTCGGCACGTATGGCCCGGCGAGCTCCATTACCTATCCTTACCCGGCGATGCTGACCTCCACTATGACCCCCAACCTTGGGTTGAACCTCATGATCGTAGGCGCCGTCGGCACCGGCGCAAACTTCGTACCCGGCACATTCGCGCCCTCCGTCTGGAACGGAGGAGAGGAGAGCGCCTGCAACCTCATCCTCTCCGGCTTCCATGTCTTTGCCTATGTGCTGGGAAGCTCCCCAACGCCAGACCGCATCTTTATCGATGGAAATGAATGCCCCTATGCGCACACCGGATCGAGCGCCGGATCGCAGACCACCGGCAATCTCTACCTCGGTTCAAGCAATGTCGGCCTCTGGACCGGCAACGGCTTCGATGGCAACATCTACCGCGCCATCTTCTATCCCTCGGCGTTGAACGTGCAACAGGTACAGACCATGAGCGGCCTCGCCGCCAACCAGGTTGCCCAGCACGGAGTCCCCACCGCGCCGGTGAACGCTTTGCTGAACGCGCCGCAACTGCACTGCATCGGCGACTCCATTACTTACGGCACCAACGCATCGACCAACTGGTGCTCCAACCTGACGCTCACGCGCCAGCCGAACTACACCATCCACAACTGGGGTGTACCCAGCGCGCTGCTGCTGGATGAGACCGGCAGCGAGCCGAACCGGGTGGGTCAGCTGTGCCAGACCTCGCAGGGGCCATCCGTTGCCATCGTCTTCTCCGGTACAAATGACTTTCTCAGCTCCAGCATCACTGCCCAGGACGTGATCAGCAACTACATGGGTGAGGTGCAGACACTCAAGAAGAGCGGCTGCCAGGTCTTCGTCGCCACCATGCTCTCGCGTTACCAGGGCAGCATCAACTTCGATCCGGACAAGAACGCGTTCGACGAGCAGCTTCTCGGCCAGGCCAAGTCCATGGGGGCCGATGGCATAGTCGATTTCGCCGCCGATCCCAACCTTGGCGCGGATGGCGCATACGCAAGCACCACATGGTTCGCCGACCAGACGCACCCGACCAGCGCCGGCCAGGTCCGGCTTGGTCAGATCGCCTCCAATGCGCTGAACTACTACTTTGGCTATACCGCGGCGCAGCCTCACGTGGTTACAACCACCGCCTATACGCTGGCCAGCGGCGACGACTTTGTCACCGCCGCGCCTGCCGCCAACTCGGCCTACACCATGCCCGACTGCACCGGCCCCAGCGGCGCGGTCTACACCATCTCCAATCCTCAGTCGGCCTTCACGCTCACCGTCCAGGGCGGCACGTCGCAGCCGATCAACGGCCTCACTTCGGCCATCACCATCGCGCCGAACAGCACCGTAAAACTGACCGACGTTCCCAACCCGAAATCCGCCTCGGGTTGCCACTGGGTCATGTAGCGACATGGCGCGCCGGCTGCCGGGGCGCCAACGCAGTGTGCCGGCCTCGATTCGCTTCGGGGCCGGCCCCCTCCCGAGAGGTCCAGACTGAGCGACGGACGCTGCAATGAAAAGGCAAGGGCAACGCCTTGGACTGGAAGATCTGCTGGAGTATGGGCGAACATTCGATCAAAACATTGGAGGTGAAGACGGAGAGAAGACATCGGTCCTGCTGGCGCGCCATCTGCTTCGCATTCGCGACCGCGAGGGGCGCGAGAGTCCGCTGATCGCCAACGCGATTCAGTCGCAGTTCGAACGGACACGCGAGCGCCACAACATCATCGTGAAGGCGCGGCAGATGGGGATGACAACCTGGATCGCCGGGCGTTTCTTCCTGCGCACTATCACCACTCGGGGCGCGCTCACGGTTCTGGTGGCACACACGCAGGAGGCGGCCCAGTCGATCTTCCGCCTCGTCCAGCGCTTCTGGCATTGTCTGCCGGAAGAGGCGCGCACCGGCACCCTCAAACGCAGCCGCGCCAATGTGGGGCAGATGGTCTTCCCCTCGCTGGACAGCGAGTTTCGCGTGCTGAGCGCAGCCAACGAAAATGCCGGGCGCGGACTGACGGTGCAGTACATGCACCTGAGCGAAGTCTCGCGCTGGCCGGGAGATGCAGCAGCAACGCTTGCCGGTCTGCGCGCCGCACTCGTCCCATCGGGAGAGTTGGTGCTTGAGAGCACGCCCAACGGCGCGCATGGCTGCTTCTACGAGGAGTGGCAACACGCCGCCGAGAAAGGGATGCAGCGGCACTTCTTTCCCTGGTGGATGGAGCCGGCCTATGTCTCTGCTGCTGTGACGGATCTGCGCGACGACGAGCTGGCGCTGATGCGCGAGCATGGCCTCACCGCCGCGCAGATCGGGTTCCGCCGCAGTCTGGAGGCCGGCTATCGGGGTCTGCGCGTGCAGGAGTCGCCGAGGACTCTGAGCTATGCTTCCGCACCTCAGGAGAGTGCTGCTTCGACATCGATGCCGTCGAGCGCAGACTCGCGGAGACGAAGCCTCCGCTCGAGTCACGCCGCGGCGGCGCGCTGCGCATCTGGCTGCCGCCGGTGCCGGGCAAAGAATATGTCGTGGCGGTCGATCCCGCGGGCGGTTCGCCCGATGGCGATTACTCCACCGTGCAGGTCGTCGAACTTACAACCGGCATCCAGTGCGCCGAGCTGCAGCAGCACCTGAATCCGCTGGAGTTGGCACGCGTCTCAGCAGCGCTGGCACGCGAGTACGGCGGCGCCATCTTGGCGGTGGAGCGCAACAACCATGGCAGCGGAGTAATCGCCTATGTGAGCGCCGTCGAGCGGTACCGCAAGCTGTACGAGCATGGCGGCCAGGCGGGCTGGCTGACCTCGGCGGCGTCAAAGCCGGAGATGGTAAATCGCATCGCGGTCCAGCTCGTTGAGTCGCCATGGCTCTTCCTCAGCCGCGCGCTGTTGGAAGAGTGCCGTACCTTCATCAACCGCGCCAACGGCGGCAGCGGCGCTGCCAATGGCGCGCACGATGACTGCGTGATGGCCATGGCCATCGCCCAGTCGGTCCGCGCCGAATGGCTGGGGGGCGGTGCCGAGCGTTGGCGCAGGAAGGCGGGTGCAGTATCCTGATTGCTTCTCACGCAGCAGAGGAGGACGCGTGGCGGTGCTTGCGGTTCAGGCGGTACGCAGGATGCGCGGTGGCGCGCAGAGCCAGTTGATGCTCGGCGCCGACGGCAATCTGTGGGTGGTCAAATTCCAGAACAACCCGCAGCATCTGCGCGTGCTGGCCAATGAGCTGATCGCCACGCGCCTGGCGCAGGCCGCAGGCCTCTCCGTGCCCGCCACAGACGTGGTCGAGGTGACCGAGTGGCTGATTGCCAACTCGCCCGGCATGGTCGTCGAACTTCCGCACCACAGAAGCGAACCGTATGCGCCCGGCCTTCAGTTCGGCAGCCGCTTCCTCGCCGGCCTGCCCGGCCTTGTTGTGGACTATCTGCCGGAGCAGCAGCTTGAGGAGGTACGCAACGTGCACGAGTTCGCCGGCATGCTCGCGCTCGATAAATGGACCGGCAACTGCAACGGTCGGCAGGCTGTCTTTGACCGCAGGCCGCGCGAGCGGCGCTACCGCGCGACCTTCATCGACCAGGGCTTCTGCTTCAACGCCGGCGAGTGGACGTTCCCCGACAGCCCTCTGCGCGGCGTCTACGCACGCAACTGTGTGTATGCAGGCGTCACCGGCTGGCAGAGCTTCGAGCCGTGGTTGACGCGCATCGAAGAGATGCCGCCTGCCACGCTCTGGTCCGTCGCCGAGATCGTGCCGCCCGACTGGTACTCCGGCGACACCGCCGCTCTCGAGCGCTTGATGGAGAAGCTGCTCGCGCGTCGCACCCGCGTGCGGGAATTGATCGGTTCGTTTCGGGACTCGAATCGGGAACCATTCCCGCGTTGGGAGAAGAAGTCCAGCGTGACCATGCCGCGTCAGTTTCCCGAGAGGGCGACCGGGGAGTTTGTGATGTGAGTTTGGTGCAGGTTCAAGGTGCGAGGTTCGAGGTTCAAGGTTCAAGCGAGAGCAACTGATGGAAGATGAATTGCAAGGGAATGACCAATGACCATGGACTGGATCAACTCGTACCGTGCATCCGCCTCGAACCTTGAACCTTGCACCTCGAACCTGGGAGAGGAGATTCCTTGAACGAACGCATCCCCTGCGAGTTCTTCCTCGTCCGCTATGTGCCGGACCCGGTCAAGGGCGAGTTCGTGAACATCGGCGTAATCCTGCGAGAAGTCCTGCACGAAGTACCGCGCGAACCCGTGGCGCGAGGTACAGCGGCCGAGTCTCGCGTCCGCTTCACACGCGACTGGACGCGCGTGCGCTGCGTGGATGCTGACGCCGATGTGGCGCTGCTGGAGGCTCTGGAGGCCGAGATCGAGGCGCGGTTGAAGCTTGGTGCGCGGGACACGAAGCCTGTGCTCGCGCAAATCGCCGACAGCTTCTCCAACTCGATCCAGATGACCGATGCGCGCGCCTGCCTCGCCGAGACTCTGCCCGCCGAGCTCGATCTGCTCATGGCGATGTATGTCGATCCGCGCCGCGAGAAGCGCGCCCGTGTCCGCACCGGCCGCGCAGGCATTGCCGCGGCCATGCGCACACAGTTTGAGCGCGCGGGTGTCTGGGCGCTGATGCGCAAACGGGTCGCCGTCTCGCTCTACACTCAGCCTGGCGATCCGCTGCGCATCGACTGCGGCTACCGGCCGAATGGCGTCATCAAGATGTTTCACGCCGTCTCGCTCGATGGCGACGTAGAGGCCGCCAAGGTGCTCGCCTTCTCCGCGCCGGGCCTGCGGGAAGGGATCGCGCGCGTGGAGAACGCCAGACTCGAACTGACCGCTGTGGTCGAGCCGCTGCGCGCTGTCGCATCGATCGGCGAAGACGACAACAGGGTTGAGCCTGCCGCCCCGAACGAAGCGACCGAGCGCTACCGCTTCGGCGTAACAACCATGGAGGACCATGCCATCCGCGTGATCACCGTCAATGATCTCGCCCGCGCCGCAGCAACGGCGCGCACTGACCTGCGGCTCTGAGAATCTGAACCACGAATCGCACGGATTGAAATGCTTTCCAGTTTCAATCCGCGTTCATCCGCGTGAATCCGTGGTTGCTTTTTGGTTTTTGTCTTCGGCACAGCTTCGGCTGTGCCATTTTCTTTTGCACCTGAAAGGGGTATAGCCAAGTGAGTCTTCGCATACGAGTCAAAGAAGCCCTGCAGCAACTGGCAGGAGCCAATGCAGCAGCGCCAGAAACGGACGCCGGCAGGCGCAAGACTGTTCTGCTGCCCTCGATCCTCTCGCCCTACGGCCAGAGCCGCGCGGGCCTGAACACAACGCCGCGTCCCACTGCCGCCAACTTGCGCAAGTTCGCCGAGACGCCGGTCGCGCGACGCGCCATCAACATCGTCAAGGACCGCATCGCGTCCATGGACTGGAAGATCGCCATCCGGCGCGGCTACTCCAGCGACCAGGTCCCCGACGCCGCCGAGCGTATGACGTTCCTGCGCCGCGGCCTCGAGGAGCCCAACTCCGCCGACAGCTTTCGCACTGTCATCGAGCAGGTGCTCGAAGATCTCCTCGTCGGCGGCTTCGGAGCAGTCGAGATGGAGGCTACCGCCGACCCCCAGCGGCCCTTCCATCTGTGGGCCGTCGACGGCGCGACCATCGAGATCGATGTCACCTGGAATGGCGACTCCGCCAAACCGCGCTATGCGCAGGCCACTGCCGGCTTTTCGCAGAAGAAGCTTGTTCCCCTTCTTGATGCGGAGCTGATGTACATCCGGCTGAATCCGCGCACCCATACCCCCTTCGGCCTGGGCCGCCTCGAGGTCGCATTCGAGACCATCAACCAGTTTCTCTCCGCAAACCGTTACGCCGGCCGCCTCGCCTCCAACTCTGTGGTGCAGTATGCGCTCTGGCTCAACGATGCCACGCCCGAGCAGCACGACCGCCTTATCCGCTGGTGGCAGGACGAGATCGAAGGCACCGGCCGCGTTCCGCTGCTGAGCTGCGAGCAGAAGCCCGAGGTCCTCCGCTTCGCCGGCGGCACCGACGCCGACCTGCACATCCAGTGGCAGGAGTTCCTGCTGCGTATCATCGCCAACGCGTTCGAGCTGCCGCCGATGCTGCTGGGCCTGCAGCACGACGTCAACCGCTCCACCGCAAGCGAGCTCGCCGACGAAGCCTTCCAGTCCGCCATCGTACCGGTCGCGCGCCTCATCGAGGAGCACATCACGCGCGACCTCTTCGCCAAGAAACTCGGCTGGCGTGAGTTCGAGTTCCGCTACAACAATCTCGAGGCGCGCGACGAGATGGAAGAGCTCCGCATTCAGACCGAGTTGCTGAAGGCCGGCGTGTTGACCATCGACGAGGTCCGCGAGATGCGTGGCCTGCCGAAGCTTGGCACGGAGGTGGCGCCTTGAGCTTCGGGATCCCGTTTTTGACTATCGACAATCTCGACGGCCACGGCGCCGTCGACTACTCGGCCGCAATCTCCGCGGATTCCCCTTTCACTGTCGAGCGCACGCTCAACGCGCCCTCGCGCTGCACCGGAACGCTCGTGATCGCTGCCTCCGTGAATCCCGGCGGCGTACCGCCGTTGCCGGTCCCGGGCCGCCGCGCGCGCGTCGTCGTCGCCTCCGCGACCGGTGCGCCGCTGTTCACCGGATACATCGCAACCGAGCCCGAATCCATCTACGCCGGCGCAGGTCTCGCCGGACCCGTCTATCGCATCGGTTTCACCGCTATCAGCGATGAATGGCTGCTCGACAAGCTCTCCCTCGTCCTCACCAACTCCGGCTACGCGGCGATGGGCGGCACGCAACTGGCGCAGTTGGCCAACCGCACCGGCGGTGGTTTGCTCACCACCTCCGGAGTTGTCGTGGACAGGCCGGCAGGCGTCTTCACGCCGGAGCCGGCGAAGCCGTGGTCCATCAACGCCGGCCTTATCGCCGGCGGCACGTACATCGCTTATCGTGCTCTCGGAGGCGCTCTGTCGTCGCAGGCGATCGGCGACACCACGCACACGCTCGATTTCGATACCGACGATGGTGTAGGCTCAGGCGCCAGCCCGCTCAGCTTCTCCGCGCTGAAGACCGCCAGCGTCAAGGAACTCGCCAACGACGTCACCGTCGTGGGACTCGAAGAACCCTCCGCTTACGTGCAGGAGATCTTCGCAGGTGACGGCGCCACGACTGTCTTCCATCTCTCCAGCCTCCCATTCCACATCAGCAAGCCCACGCTGCTGACCGACAGTTTCAATCAGCGCGTATTCAACAAGCAGCTCTGGAGCGCCTCCGACCCAGGCTCGCGCTTGTCTCTTGGAGGGAATGGCTTCACGCTCGCGGGGGGCAATGGCTTCGACGGCCAGACCACACTCACAGCCATCGACCAGTTTGAGATCGGTGGCACCCTCGTGCTCGAAGCAGCCGCGGTCCAGCTCAACTCGCCCTCCGACGGCGTGTTGCTGGGCCTTTACCCCGGCCCGGTGCAGCGCTCCAACTGCTTCGCCGGTTACAACGTGCGCCAGAGCGGCGGCGCGACTCTGCTTACGCCCTTCGTCAATGGCGCAGAGATCGGCGCCAGCTTCACCGTTCTTCCCGGCCACAGCTACACGCTGTGCATCCGCATCCATTCGCCGGAGGTCCAGCGCGTGCTGCAGACCTACTACGCCATGGTCGACGGCGCGGTCGAGTCCTTCGGATCGGGTGCAGTCGACGCGCCCGTATCGCTGGTTTTCGACCTCGTCGATCTCGGCAACGCTTCCAATACGCCCGCCACGGTGTTGTATGACAGCGCCGCCGTCACGCCTATCGCGGCCTCACCCGCCGTCTGCACCTTCGCGCTGGCGGACTCTGTCCAGCTCTTCGGCTCCATCGGCTCCTGCACCGTCTCGCAGACCGGCTCGGCCTGGGCGGTGAGCACGCCACCTTCGGGCGCTTTGCAGACCAGACTCATCGGCGCCGCGGGCAAAGGACTCGACTGCCAGATCGATGCCACCGGAAAGGTTACATTCTATACCGGGCGCGTGCCTGTCCCCGGCGAACGCATCACCATCTTCTACCGCACGCGCGATCGCGCAGTCGCACGCCTCGAAGACCAGGCCTCGATCGCCGCTGAGGCATCTGCCGGATTTCCCGGAACCGCCCGTTGGATCGGCAAGGTCCAACATCCGCCCGCCCGCTCCACTGCGGACTGCGAAGCCGCCGCGCAGGCCCTGCTCGTGCTCGCCACCAGTCGCGCGAATGCGATCTCCGGCAGCTACGCCGCCATCAATCCCGTCGCCGACATCTGGCCCGGCGACGTCCTTGCGATCAACGCGAACGGCGAGACGCTCTCCGTCGTCGTGCGCAAGGTCACCATCGTTGACGGCCACTCCGCCCCCCAGACCCTCACCTACAAAATCGTCTTCGCCAACGACTGGGCTGAGGCCCTCGGCATCCAGCTCTCGGAATCCATCCCCGCAGACACATACCTTCCCACCGCCGCCGCAACTGCCCCCGGCGTGGGCCTCACCAATCTACAGCAGCTCACCGTCATCAGCGCGACTCCCACCGCACTCACCCTCGACGCTGGCACAGACCCTCCGTCCGGCGGCGGCTTTGAGGTGCGCCTGCGCGACTTCGACTTTGGCCCCGGCCCTGGTGCCGATCTCGTGCTGCGCTCGCCCGTGCGCGGCTTCATCATCCCGCGCGCCGCACAGTTGGAACGCTACTTCATCCGCATGTACGACGCCTCCACGCCGCCGAATTACTCAGCGCTCTCCGCCGCCATCTTCACCGACCTTCCCGTGAGCTGAAGCCGCAGCCCGGGCGGGTGGCCCATCCGTTCGCGAAAGGGTGGGTTGCCTTTTAGCGCAGTGGCGCCCCATTCCCTCTTGTCATTCCGCAGCGTTCGCGCTTCAGCGCGAATGCGTAGGAATCTGCTTTCTTGCGCATCAATCACAAGGAGCTTCCATGACCGATTTCGAAGCCCAGGTTCTCGCGGACCTCGCAATCCTCAAGACTCAGATGAAAGACCTCGTCGGCAACGGACAGCCCGGCCGTCTTACACGCGTCGAATCCCGCATCTCCGATCATGAGCGCGCTGTGCAACGCCTCAAGGGCGCAGCCGGTGCGCTGGGCGCCGCACTCACCTTCGCGCACTTCGCCATCGACTTCCTCTTCATGCACCGCTGACCCCTTTGCGTGTTCCACGCCGAACAACCTTACATTGTCCTCCTGACCGCAGCCGCTTGCTGAAGGCGAATGGCGCACTCGAAGGAACCCCGTATTTGTCATTCCGCAACGTTCGCGCTTCAGCGCGAATGCGGAGGAATCTGCTTCACCGAACAAATCTTTCACCGAACAAATCCAAGGAGATCACCATGGACTTCCTCAAAATTTTCCTTCGCAGCATCGCCCTCGTACCCTCGCTCGTGCAAAGCGTCGAACTCCTCTACGGAGCCAAGACCGGCGCGCAGAAGAAGGACGCCGCGCTCTCCATCGTCACCAACAGCATCAACGTAGCCGACGCCGTCACCCAGAAGCAGATCGCCGACGCGCCCAGGTTCACGCAGGGCCTCAACCTCATCGTCGACGGCGTCGTCGAATGCCTCAACGCCAGCCTCTGGGCCAATCGAAGTGAGCCGACCAATTAACCTGCTTACCTCTTGCCCTGCTTGTCTCTTGCTTTGAAGGGGTGTGGCTTCAGCCACGCCATAACACCGCCACGCAAAAAAGAAGGGGCTTTAGCCCCGGAGAGGAGCGCCGCGCACAAAGCCGCCCTCGTATAATCGCCCCATGCCCGCAAAGACGCGCGCTCAATCACAGCCACAGCCGCTCGCCGGCAAACCCCTCGTCGCCGTCATCATGGGCAGCCGCAGCGACCTCTCCGTCATGCGCGCCGCCGTCGAGATGTTGCGCGAGTTCGGCGTGCCGCATGAGGCCCGCGTCGTCTCCGCGCACCGTACGCCTGATCTGCTTTTCAGCTACGCCGAATCGGCCGCCGCGCGCGGCCTGCGCGTCATCATAGCCGGAGCCGGCGGAGCCGCGCACCTGCCCGGCATGGTCGCCGCGAAGACCGTACTGCCCGTCCTCGGTGTGCCCATCGCAGCCACCGCGCTGCAAGGGTTCGACTCGCTGCTCTCCATCGTGCAGATGCCCAAAGGCATCCCAGTCGCAACGCTCGCCATCGGCGCGCCCGGCGCGGCTAACGCGGGCCTGCTCGCCGTGCAGATCCTCGCCACGACGGATGCCGCGTTGCAGAAGAAGCTCGCCGCCTGGCGCAACGCGCGCCGCGACGAGGTTCTTGCGCAATCGCTAGAAGACGCAGAGGCGTCCGCGTGAGCCAGTCGCCCACCCTGCTTCCCGGCGCGACCATCGGCATCTTCGGCGGAGGCCAGCTTGGCCGCCTTACCGCCATGGCCGCGCGCACCATGGGCTACCGCATCCACGTGCTTGACCCCGACCCCGGCTGCCCCGCGCGCTTCGTCGTCGACCAGTGCGTCGAGGCCGCATGGGACGACACCCGCGAGGCCGCGCGTCTCGCCCGCGGCTGCGACGTCGTCACGCTGGAGATTGAGCAGATTGCGCTCGCCAGCATGAACGCCGCCGGCAGCTTCGCGCCGGTCCGACCAGGTGAGGGTGTTCTGGCGATAATTCAAGACCGCATCGAGCAGAAGAACTGGCTCGCCCGCAACGGATTCCCCATCGGCCCGTTCCGCGCCGTGCGCTCGCTCGATGAGCTCCGCGAAGCCATCACTGCGCTCGGTGGCAAATGTTTCTGCAAAAGCGCCACCGGCGGCTACGACGGCCGCGGCCAGGGCAAAGTCGGCTTTCTGCCGGACTGGGCCTTCGCCGGACATCCCGAACTCTCTCCCGCCACATCGCTGCCTCCCTCCGAGGCGGAGATCCGCGGCGCGTGGGAGGCCCTCGGCCAGGGGCCCGGAGTCGTCGAGCAGGCCGTCGATCTCGACCGCGAGATTTCCATCCTCGTCGCCCGCTCGCCGCGCGGCGAGGTCAAAGTCTACCCGGCCGCGTGGAACCATCACGAGGACCAGATCCTTGCCTGGAGCGTCATCCCCGCGCCGCTGCCGGACGCGCTCGCAAGGGAGGCCCGCGAGCTCGCCGAATCCATCGCTGACACCTTCGCGCTCGAAGGCATTCTGGCAGTGGAATTATTTGTAACCAAAGATGGCCGCATTCTGGTCAATGAGCTCGCCCCTCGTCCGCACAACAGCTACCACGCCAGCGAGCGCGCCTGCGTCACCAGCCAGTTTGAGCAGCTCGTCCGCGCCGTCTGCAACCTGCCGCTCGGCTCGCCCGATGTCGTCCAGCCCTGCGCCATCGCCAACCTCCTCGGCGAGGTCTGGCTGCAACCGGCAGAGTCCGCCGCCCCAACCGCCGTCATACCGAGCGAAGCCCCTGAGCGAAGTCGAAGGGGCGAAGTCCAGGGACCCCCGCATTTGTCTTTATCCGACCACGAATCCGGGTGCCCCACATCTCGCGGTGATGTGGGCGGAGTAGCAGCGGGCTTCAGCCCGCGGTCATCGGAGCCATCCCAATTTGCTCGTCATTCTGACCCGGAGCGAAGCGGAGGGTCAGAATCTCCGTATTTGTCTCCGTCCGAGGCGGCCAATCATCCAAAGACCACACCACTCGCCAAACCCACGCCACGCGCGCCGCACTTCGACCGCGCCCTCGCCGTCCCCGGAGTCCGCCTGCACCTCTACGAGAAGCTCCGCCCGCGCAAAGGCCGCAAGATGGGCCACCTCTCCGCCGTCGCCGCCACCCCCGAAGAGGCCGTCGCCCTGGTCCTCAAAGCCAAATCGCTGCTGTAAGCGAGGCTCAGATATTAGCCTGTCCCAGTACCTCGGCTGCATCGAGCAGCTCCCACTGCGCCGTCACTTCCGTCCTCTTGAAGCGAACTTCAGGCCGGAAACTATTCGCATAGATCTCTGCCACTGGGTAGTCAACCAAAGGCCCGAGCTGTCTTATGAAGAAAACGTTCCGGCACTCTGGCCCTATCCCATTTTTCTTTAACTCAGTGAGTTGCCAGTGCACGAACCGGACGCACATAAGGCCAGCGTCGTGAAATTGTGGATGGCTAGACCTTATTAGGTGATCGAAGAAGAGCTTCAATCTATCCGCTATGTGAGCAGCATCATCCACATCTTCAAGGACCATCCCGCGGGCTAGCGGAGCGATACACGTTCGCTCCTCATAAAACTCAACGACAAAACAAGTATTCATGTTGCGGTCCTCAACGGCGAAAGACTTTGTCACGGTGATATGAGATGAAGGACGGATCGGGCACAAATTGCTTTGGCGGCTGTATCGGATGCCCCTTGAATTTGAAAATCATCTCGTCCAGTCCAACGTTGACGCCATGACGTAGTTGCGGAGAAACAAGCACTCTTAACTGGTCGTCGAGGGTAATATAGCCGCAATCAAATGCTTGATCGTGGAGCGCATTTAAGCAAAGTCCGTTCTTCGGATTCGTTCGGTTCTTAGTATCTACGCTCCACGGGACGATGTGACTTGCTCGTAACAATTCAGGAGTTTTAATTCCCGTTATGCAACAGGAGGTTTCGTATGCAGCCATGATTGCCGCTCGAAAGAACCCTTGATTTACTCGGGCCATCACCGTCGTTGGTCTTACTTTGCCCTCAGGAAAAGGATTCGATTCCACTGCCTCGATTGATCGACCGAACAGCTTTGCCTTTAGCTTTTCGCTCTCGAAGGAGAGGCGATCCCAATCCCGGTTGAACTCATTCCAAACCTCTTGATCAAGCGAGCTGCCGTGTGTCGCGCCGCTTAGATTTCTGCCCGTAACGGACGGATCAAGGCGCGAGAAATTCGCTAGCTTCCAAGAAACCGCAGAAGGCGATCTACCAATCGCCTTAGCGAGCTCGATGATTTCAGGATTTCTATTGTGGATGCGACCAAAAGGCGTGCGGCAGTAGAGATTGAAAGCCACTATCAGCTGATCGCGGGTCCAGTTTCTTGTCGCCATCGTAAACGTACAGTTAAAATGGGCGTGTCAGCTCGCCGATACGGAAGTGTAACGGATTGCCTAACTCAGCAGACCACAAATCGTCACAGAAGGAACAAGAGGGTTGGGGTTCTTCCTCGCAACTATCGACGAAAAGGTCGGACTTAACGACCTGAACGCGATGAAAGAAACTCGAATCTACCTAGTGGTTCCGAAGCGCCTTAAGCAGGGCATTTCGACCTACACCTCGGCATTAAATGTCTTGTCGTTCGAGGATTTCTTCTTGCTGCACCTTGATCCGGCAGTCGCCCGATGGAAGGCGCAGCGCGTTCCGCCCTTCGATCCGCCAGATGGGACGTCCAGATAGGTATAGCTAACCCCTTATAAATCAGGATCCATCCCGCCAAGTCCTTTGGCTGGAAGATCTTGCAAAAAGGGATATGGGGAGGGGGTCTACCCGATCTCCTCGTTCCAGTTCTCCAGATACGCCTTGAAGTCCGACATGAACTTGCCCGCGTCGGCGCCGTCCACGATGCGGTGGTCGAAGCCCAGCGTGAAGCGCTGGATGGAGCGGATGGCGATCGAATCCGTGCCGTCCTTGTCGGTGATGACCACCGGCTCCTTGTTCAGCCCGCCGATGCCCAGGATCGCCGACTGCGGCTGGTTGATGATCGGCATGCCGAACTGCTCGCCGAAGATGCCCGAGTTGGTCAGCGTGAACGTTCCGCCGGAGATCTCATCCGGTCCCAGCTTTTTGCCGCGCGCGCGCTCCGCCACGTCGACGATGGCCCGCGCCACGCCGAGGAAGTTGCGCTCCTCCGCCTGCTTGATGACGGGCACGATCAGCCCCCATTCGAGAGCGACGGCAATGCCGATGTTGATGTTCTTGTTGTAGCGGATCGCCTCCGCCCCGTTCGCTCCGGAGACAACCGCCGCATTCACCACCGGATGCTTGCGCAGCGCCATGATGGCCGCGCGCGTGATGAACGGCATGAAGGTCAGCTTCACGCCGTTGCGCTGCTCGTACTTCGACTTCTCCTTCTCGCGCAGCCGCACGATGCGCGTCATGTCCACCTTGAAGACGGTGTGCACGTGCGGGCTGGTCTGCTTCGACTCGACCATGCGCTTCGCGATGATGGCGCGCATCTTGGTCATCGGCACCAGCTCGCCCGGCAGCGGTGCGGCAGCAGCAGCAGGTTTCGACGGTGCCGCAGAACCGGGTGCCCCAGGTCTCGCACCTGAGACCTGGGCTTGCGGCGCGCCTTCCAGATGCCCCATGATGTCCTGCTTGGTGATGCGCCCGCCGGAGCCCGAACCCGCAACCTGGCCCAGATCGACATTGTTGTCCTTGGCGATCTTGCGCACCAGCGGCGACGAGTGCACCCGCTCACCGGCTGAGGCGGATGAAGCAGCAGCCGGCGCCGATGCAGCTGGAGCAGCAGGTGTTCCAGTCCCCTCGCCCTTGGGCACCTGGGCTTGAGCAGCCGGAGCCTTCGTCGGAGCAGCCGCAGCTT
>DATCBR010000163.1:0-2731 GCA_036511765.1 Acidobacteriaceae bacterium
AGCCTTGCGGGGCGTAGGCCAGGTTGCGCCTCTGCGGCGGCGTTGTGTGGTGCTTGCCCTGAAGTTCGAGCCAGCCGGTCGGGGTCATCCTTGCAAAGTCTAAGGCGGCTTTCTGGAACAGGCCGGATAAGGCGCGGAGGACGGTGCTTTTGCCGCTTCCGGAGGGGCCGAACAGGACCGTCCACGGAGCGGAGAGATCGAAGGCGGCTTGCAGGTGGAGCGGGCCGGTGCGGAGGTCGGCTGCGAAGTGGTGGTGCGGGGTGGGGCTAGACAAGCTGGGGCCTCTTTCTGCCGAGGCCATAGACGAACAGGAGAGCGATGAAGGAGAGAGCGACCAGGGCGGCGGAGGTGAGGTTTGCGGCGGAGTATTGGAGCTCCTGGACCTGATCGAAGATGGAGATGGAGAGGGTGCGGGTGACGCCGGGGATGTCGCCGCCGACCATGAGGACGACTCCGAACTCGCCGACGGTGTGGGCGAAGGTGAGGACGGCGGCGGTGAGGAACGACATGCGCGAAAGCGGCAGGGTGATGCGGCGGAAGATGGTCCAGGGTGAGGCTCCGAGAACCTGTGCGACCTCGAGGGTGGGGCGGTCTACGGAGGCAAAGGCGACGATCAGCGGTTGCAGAGCAAAGGGCAGGCTGTAGATCATGGAGCCGATCAGCAGTCCCCAGAAGGTGAAGGCGAGAGGGTGGCCGCTGAGGATGATGAGGGCTCTGCCGAGAGCGGTTGCAGGGCCGAGGCCGACGAGGAGATAGAAGCCGAGGACTGTCGGCGGGAGGACCAGGGGGAAGGCTGCGATGGCCTGCACGATGCGGCGACTGAGGGTGTGGCCGCTGGCGATCCAGGCGGCCAGCGGCGTTGCGAGCAGAAGCAGGCAGAGGGTGGTGAGGCTGGCCAGACGCAGGGTCAGGCCGAGGGCAGCGAAGTCCATGGTGAGTGTGAGTTTAGCGCGTGGATGGTAATTATGTCGGGGAGGTTCGAGCGGGCGGCCTGAAGGGAAGGGCCGGCTAGTTGGCTGGGTCGAGGCCGAACTTTGGGAGGCTGTGTTGGATGGGGGGGCTGGTGAGCCACTTGAGGAAGTCGTGGGCGGCGGCCTGGTTCTTCGAGGCCTTCAGGATGACGGCGCACTGGCGGATCTCGGGATAACTGTGCGGGGGCAGGCGAACGAAGCTGCCGAGGTCGCGGAAGTGCGGAGAACTGGCGATGGTGAGGGAGATGAAGGCGAGCTGGGCATTGCCGGATTCGGCGAACTGCGCGGTTTGAGCGATGTTTTCGGCGATGACGAGCTTGCTGGCGGTTGCGGCGGTGAGGCCCAGGCTCTCGATAGCCCTGGTGGCGGCAAAGCCATAGGGAGCGTGCATGCTGTTGGCGATGGCGATTTTGGTGACTTTCGAGCTGACCAGAGAGTTGATGGTGAGGGGTTGGGCGGGGGAATCCTTACGCGCCCAGAGGACGAGGACGCCGTGGGCGTAGGGAGTGGGTGCGGGGTTGTCGGTGAGGTTGGCGGCGACGAGTTGCTCGGGATGCACAAAGTCAGCGGAGAGGAAGATGTCCTGCGGATCGCCGTTGAGCAGTTGCTGGGCGAGCGTTGCGGAGGAGCCGAAGGAGGTAATGATTTTGACTCCGGTGGCTCGCTCGTATTGGGCTGAAAGAGCGGGCATTAGGGGTTGGAGATCAGAGGCGGCGGCGATGTGGAGGACCTGGGGAGTTTGCGCGAGGATGGGACGGGGGCTGGTGCCGAGAAGAGCGACCAGGAGCAGAGGAAGCAGAGTCAATGCGCCCTGCGAGAGGGCTTTACGGTAACCTAAATAAAAGTATGAATCTTTCATCACACAACCTTCGATGCACCGGATGCGGGGAGCGGATCGCCGCAAAGGATGCGCAGAGTAATTTTCGCTGCCGGACATGCGGCGATTTGTTTGAAGTTGAATATCCATGGAGCAACGGGGCGCCGGAAGTTGAGGGCTTGAACGAAGTATATTCAGCCAGCCGACCGACGCCTAAGAACCGGCCAAATCCGAGCGCTTTGCGTTACCTGTGGCAGGAGCGGCGGACGTCGACGATGGCCATCGACCAGAGCGGCGTGTGGCGATTTCGCGACCTGCTGCCGATCGTGCCGGATGATCGGATTGTGACGCTGCGGGAGGGCAACACTCCGCTGTATGAGATGCCCAAGGCGGCGGCAGCGCTGGGGATGAACTGGCTGCTGGCGAAGCACCAGGGGATGAATCCGACGGGGTCGTTCAAGGATACGGGGATGACGGCGGCGCTGTCGGTGGCGGTGGCGAGCGGGTTTGAGTGGGTGGCCTGTGCTTCTACGGGGAACACGTCGGCGGCGATGGCGGCGTATGCGGCACGCGCCGGGCTGCGCAGCATGGTGCTGATCCCGGAGGGAAAGATTGCTTGGGGCAAGCTGTCGCAGTCGATGGATTATGGATCGACAACGATCCAGCTGCGGACGGATTTCGATGGCTGCGTGCGGGTGCTGGGCGAGATTGTGCAGCGGGCTCCGGTGTATCTGCTGAACTCGGTGAACCCGTACAGGCTGGAGGGGCAGAAGACTCCGGCGTTTGAGATTCTGGAGCAGTGCGAGTGGCAGGTTCCACACCACGTGATTGTGCCGGGAGGAAACCTGGCGAACTGCTCGGCGCTGGGCAAGGGCTTCGCGGAGATGCTGCATCTGGGATTCATTCATCGCGTGCCGAAGATCAGCGTGATCCAGGCAGAGGG
>DATCBR010000164.1:0-2858 GCA_036511765.1 Acidobacteriaceae bacterium
TGTCCAGCTTTACTTCGACCGCATTGCCTTCCAGATGCCCTTTGAAGTCGAGATTGGCGGCGCGACCGGCGGCAGTGCCGTGGAAATCCACTCCTCCGTGAAGCACCACCGGGACCGCGGCTGCGCCCTTGCGACCGTTCGCTGAAAAACCCAGTGTCTGCAGAAGCTGATCGAACTCGCCGAGATCGCGCACGTTCATGTCAACCCGGAGGCTGGTAAGTGGATCGCCCCGGTTCACGCCCAGCACCCCGCTCGCCTGCGTAGAGGATGCAGGCGTCAGCAGCGTGACGTGGTCGATGTTCACCACCTCGCGCGAGCCGTCGTACCGCGCCACCGCTTCGCCCGTCACCGGAACGTTGTTCAGCGCTCCGGGCCGCCGCGCACCAGTCGGATGAAGCTTGAGGTCGCCGTCAACCACGACGGTATCCGCAATGTCTTTGGCGGGACCACCCCACTCCACCTTCACAGGGCCGGAGATGGCCGTGTCGAATCCGAGATCGCTATAGCCATGCCTCTCCGTGACATCCATGATGGTGCGCAGCGGAATCGCGTTGAGCGCCGCAGTAAGATACGCATGCGCATAGATCGGCGGCGATGGGGTGGAGGCCGGCGGCTTCGCATGAAGCGTTATGGCAGTCTTCTTGACCGTGGTCACCGCTGCCGCGGCGGTGGGCGATTTCGCCGGCCCGCTTGCTGCCGTCTCGCCCAGCCAGTCCTCAATGCGCAGCTCTCCAGCAGCGCTTCCGCCGCCCGGCAGATAGCCGGTCAGTGCCGTGAGCAGAAGCTCCGTGGGCGTAATGTGCAGTTGCGCGCCGCCGTCCACGTCGTGCAGCTTCACGTATTTGTTTGCAAAACCGGCCTTGTGGATCTTCGTCGACCCCGCTACCAGATAGCCCGCCTTGCACTCCGGACTCGGCGGCAACTTCGCCGCTGTCGGGTTCGCCGGCATGGGCGGCTTGTGTCGCTGCCAGAAATGAGGGCGCGCCTGCGCCACTGCTGGGGCCACCGCGCAACTGTGCGCATTGAGATCGAGATCGACCGAGCCGCCGGTGAGGCCATCAAACGCAGTCAGCACCGAGACCTGTCTCAGATCGAACGCACCATTCAACTTGGCCTGCCACTCCGGCTCCGCGAAATGGGTGAGGCTGGCTGTCGCATGCAGCGCGGAGGACGCGCCGGAGGAGAAGTCGAATTTGGTCACCTGCACCATGTCGCGGCCCAGTTCCGCTGCCAGATGGAGATCCGACTGCGCCTGGGGCGCCGCCTGCATCTGCGTGCGCAGATCGTTGAGATCGAGCGTGATGCCATAGCGGTCGGTCGCGCGCAGGTACTTGACTTGCGCGTTCAGGTCGCGCGCGTCAGCGTTGAACGGAATGGCGCGATCGTTCAACAGAAAAACGCCGCTCGCCAGATCAACCTCGGTCGCCTTCAGATCGAGCAGCGTGTCCTGAACAGGCCCCATGCTGGTACTGGGATGCTTCGGCACCGGCTGGTTGGTGTGGCCGTCCTTGTCCACAATAAGGTGGACCTGGGGATGCTCAACGCGCAGCAGGTCGAGCGCGACGTGCGATGCGATCCCTGCGCCAGCCATGTGCGCGAGAAAGCTCGTAATACGCACGCGCACCTGGACCTTGTCGGCGGAAAGGTACGGCGCCTCGCCGGGGCCCTCCAGACCATGGACCACCAGCCCATTTACCTCGACGGACAGGCGCCACAGGCTGAAGTGGATTCTCCCGATCTCCACACGGCCGCCGGTCGAATCCTCCAATACGGACACGAGCTGATTCGCGACTCGCCGCTGGAAATCGTCGGTCGTGGCATACCACGCGGTGCCCGCGATCAGCAGGATCAGCAGCGCGCCAATGCCGCCGGCGATCCAGGCGATCACGCGAGCAACTCCGCGGCGTGTCCCAGACTCGGCAGGAGTCTTACGCATGGGCATCGGCATTTCGTCCTGCGCCGAAGGCCGCTGTTCGTCTCCGCTCATGGCGCCTCCTCCGCGGACTTGATGACCACGACGCTGCCTTGCGCGCGCAATGAGGTCAGCCAGTCGTCCAGCAGCTTGTCCACCTGTTGTTGCAGCACTATCTCCCGGATGCGTTCGCTGATTGAAGCTTCGGCGGGCGCGGTGACCTTCTCCTTCGCATAGGCCGGCAGCATTGTCTTCTGGTAGTAGTCGTCGATCTGCGCCTGCGAGATCGTGATTCCCATGCGGAACCGCTCCTCAATGTATGCCAGCACCTGCATGCGCTGCCGCCATCGCTCGCGCACTTCATCGATGGTGAAGCCCTGATCT
Organism: Acidobacteriaceae bacterium; assembly: GCA_036511765.1. Lineage (GTDB taxonomy): Bacteria > Acidobacteriota > Terriglobia > Terriglobales > Acidobacteriaceae > Edaphobacter. Next base: position 2,297 of record DATCBR010000164.1, read on the forward strand.
TCCACAAATTTCTTCCAACCTGCGTCCGTCTCGCAGTGATAGGTCGCACAGCGCGGGATGGCCTTGCGCAATGAAGCCAGCTGGGCCTGCAGCTGGTCGTCCGCAATGGGCGTCTGCGGCTGCAGCGCCATCTGCTGCATGATGAGCGCACGATCGATCAGCCGTTCCATCAGCCGCTGCGGTGTCGGCTGCGACTCGCTGAATGGCTGGAAGGCGGCAAAGCGGCGCTCCGCGTCGACATCGCTCTCCAGCACCAGTTCACCATTTACGATCGCTGCCACGCGGTCCAACGTGACCCGCGTGCCATTGGGGGGTTCCTGGGGCTCCGCCGGAGGAGAGATTGTCTGCTGCGCATCGGCCATCCCGCCATACGGCACACACAGAAGCACCAGCGCAGCGGCGAGCCCAACACTCCGCCCTGCCACGCCTCTCCGAATCTGCCTGTGTGCCGTCATCAGCTAGAACGCCTCCCCGATGCTGAAGAAGAAGTTGAAGTGCGAAGCCTGCCCCTCATACGGCGGATTGCCGTTGAAGTCATAGATCACCGGATAGACCGGCGGAT
>DATCBR010000165.1:0-13767 GCA_036511765.1 Acidobacteriaceae bacterium
AGAACGCGGGCCTCGACCTGCCGCTGCACAAGCCCACTACCATGCTCGGCGCAGACCAGGCCGCCGCACACCCCCGCCCCGCGTAAAACTATTGAGTTGTCATTCTGAGCCGTAGGCGAAGAATCCCCGCATTTGTCTTTCATGAGAACGCCGTCATTCTGGGCCGCAGGCCCAGAATTTCCGTATTTAATAACTCTTGACACGCTTCCAACACGCGTTGTATTAAATACAACACTTGTTGGAGACACGCATGACCGCACCCAAACTATCGAAGCTCGAACTGCAAATCATGGACAAGCTCTGGACCCAGGGCGAGGGGTCCATCCGCGAAATTCAGGAGGCCTTTCCCGCAAAAGGCCGGTCCAGCTACACAACCATCCAGATGACGATGTACCGGATGGAGCTGAAGAAAGTCATTCGCCGCGTCCGCAAGGTCGGCAACTTTCACATCTTTGCAGCCCTCGTCTCGCGCGAGGCCGCGCAGCAACGGCTGGTGGATGAACTCGTCTCCCTCTTCGGCGGACGCTCGCAGCTCGTCATGTCGCATCTGGTCAAATCCGGCAAGCTCAGGCTCGAGGACGTCAAGGAAGCAGAGAAGGAGTTGCTCAAGCTCGAGAAAAAGGAGAGACCGTAATGCTCGCGCCGGACTCGCTCGCATCGCTCGTGTCATTCTTCCCGCAAAAATGGTCGCAAGAGTTGGCGTCCGCCGTCGCCAACCACCTCTGGCAATCCACCGTATTTGCCGTCCTCGCCGGCCTGTTGACGTTGGCGCTGAGAAACAATCGTTCGCGTGCACGTTACTGGCTCTGGTTTGCTGCTTCGGCAAAGTTCCTGTTTCCGTTCTCTCTGCTCATCCTTCTTGGCAGCCACATGGCGTGGCTCCATCCCGCCGCTGCCTCGCAAGCCGGCGCTGTCAACCCCGCAACCTACGTCGTGATGCAGGAGATCGGCCAGCCGTTTGACCTGTCAACTCTTCCCGCTCCTGCGCCCGCACCCATCCTTTCTCGAACAGCCCGCCTTCGCGCCGCTCTCGGCGGTTCTCTTCTTCCCGCAACACTCGCAGCCGTCTGGCTCGCGGGAGTCCTGTTCGTCCTCGCCCGATGGACGCGGCGCTGGTGGAAGATCGCTGCCGTCATCCGCAACGCGCCCACCCTCGCTGACGGACGCGAGGCCGACGCCCTTCAGCGCATCGCTGGTATGGCCGGCCTCAAGCGCGGCATTGCGCTGAAGGCGCTTCCCATCTCCATCGAGCCCGGAATCTTCGGCCTCTTTCGCCCGGTCCTCTTGTGGCCGGAGAGCATCTCGTCGCGGCTGGACGACGCGCAACTCGAGTCCGTCCTCGCGCATGAGGTCTGCCACGTGCGCCGCGGCGACAACATCACCGCCGCCCTGCACATGGCGGTTGAGGCGATCTTCTGGTTCCATCCACTCGTCTGGTGGCTGGAGGCGCGCCTGGTGGCAGAGCGCGAGACCGCCTGCGACGAGGACGTGCTCGATCTCTGCGGCCACGCGCGCGCCTATGCCGAGAGCATCCTCAAGGTCTGCGAGTTCTGCATCGAATCGCCTCTGCCCTGCGTCACCGGCGTCACCGGCGCCGACCTCCGGCAGCGCGTCGCCGGCATCCTCACCGGCCGCGCCCTCGCGCGCATGTCCTGGCCCAAGAAGCTGCTGCTCGCCGCTGCGGCCCTCTGCGCCGTCGCCGCGCCCGTTGTCCTCGGCCAGGCCAGCGCGGCGCATCGCCTGATGCTCGCCGCCATCAACGCTGTACCCAGACCTTTGCAAGCCCCGGCCCACACTATGCTCGCCGCGGAAGCCGCGCCATCGAGCGGCAGCGCAACCAATCCATCGCAGGGAACTACGTCCGCAGAGAGTGCCGCAACTGTACCGGTCGCAGACGATATGTCCCTCGGCCCCGCCTTTGAAGTCGCAACCATCCGTCCGGGTAACCGCGACGACGGCCGCCGTTGGTTCGGCATTCGTGTCGATGATTCGGGGCACTTTGAGACATCGGCGGCGACACTCAATTCGTTGATCGTCTATGCCTATGTAGGCAGCATTTTCAAGGGAGGTGTCGCTCTCGATCCTCAAGCGCCCAAGTGGGCGAACACAGACGAATTCGACATCAATGCCAAAGTGGACGATGCATACATGGCAGGCTGGGACAAGATGACCGGTGCGCAACGCGCAGATCGTGTTCGTCCCATGGCGCGCAGGCTGTTGGTGGATCGCTTCAAGCTGAAGTTGCGTACAGAGATGCGAGACAGGCCAGTCTATGCGTTGGTGCAAGCGAAGAACGGGACCAAGTTGAAGGAGGTCGCCGCGCCGCCGCCACCCGAAGGCAACGAGATGGCCCAGATGCAAAAGCAGATGGCAACAATGCGCAAAGACCCTGCAAATGTATTGCCCGGCCAGGTCAGTTGCCCAATCCTGAACGAAGTAAGGACCTGCATCGGCAAAGCCGTGCCTATGAGCAAATGGCCCGGGTTCTTGATGTTGTTTGGCAATCTTAAGATGGATCGTGTCGTCGTCGATGAGACCGGGCTGAAAGGCTACTACGACTTTTCTTTCACGCTCTCGACCGACGCAGATGCCGCAAGCCCAATGGAGCAGATTCAGGAACAAACGGGACTGCGCTTTGAGCCACGCAACATCCCAACAAAGACCTACGTCATCATCTCCGCTGAAAAGCCTTCGCTCGACGGCGCGGAGATCCAGTCTCCCACGGCATCGCCCGCATCCACGGCGGCTCTTGCCCAGCCGCTGAAGTTTGACGTTGTCTCCATACGCCGCAATGTCTCCGGCTCCCGCGAGATGACGCGCCAGTCCGCAGCCAACACAGACAGCGTCACCATGACGAACGTGCCGCTGGCGCTGGCCCTCTTCTACGCATGGCAGATCAACGATCCGAACTTCATTGCAGGCATACCCGATTGGGCCTGGAGCGAGCGCTACGACATCGTTGCAAAAATCGATCCCTCCAATCTCGACGTATACCACGCTCTCACCAACAGACAACGCGCCGCAATGTTTGAGGCCATCCTCGCGGAACGCCTTAAACTTCAGGCACATCATGAGACGAAGGACCGTCCGGTCTACGCGCTGGTCGCCGCAAAAGGCGGCCCAAAGATCAAAGAGACCCACCCGGGCGCAGCGCATCCCAACACCGAAAAGGCAAACCCCAACGCCTTCCAAAAAGGCAACACCATCTTCATCACTGGTTCCAACCGAATTACCGGCGAGGCAGCAACCATGTCCGAGCTTGCCGTGTCGCTCTCCACTCGCGGATTTGAAGTCCTCGGCCTTGGCCGTCCCGTGATTGACAAGACCAGCCTCACCGGAAAATACGACTTTGTATTGCAACTCCCGTTGCCGGATACGAACACAGCCGCCGCCAACAGCGATGATGCACTGCAGGAGTCAGCCGCGTCACTCTCCAATGCACTACAGGACCAGCTCGGCCTCAAGCTGCAACCCTCCACCGCGCCAATGGACGCTCTTGTCATCGACCACATCGAACGCCCGTCGGAAAATTAGATCGAGAGTGCCCCACGGCGCTCCTCATTCATATCCAATCGGCCGTCCATATTCATGCGCGTCATTCTGGACTGCGCCTTTGCAGTCCAGAATCCCTGTATTCCTTATCCAGAAAATCCGTGCCATCGGTGTGAATCGGCGCTAAGCCTTTGCTTTTATCTCGAACCAGCTACGGCCTTCTCCGCTCCAGTTGCACTGGCTTCTTCGGCTGCGGCTTGATCGCGTCGCGGTTCTCCGGCGCGATAGGATGCACGCCGAAGTCCCACACCGCGCTGTTCACCGCATTATCGCTGACGATCTCCATCAGCGCGTACTCGCCAAAGTCCAGGGGCCGCACCGGCGTGATCTTCATCCAGTGCCCGCCCGGCAGCGTCTCCTGCTTTGTCTCGACCACATCCTGCTGCGGCTTGCGCGTATTGCCCACCGCGCCAATGTTGAAGCTCGCCACCACACGCGCGTCCGTGCGCACATCGGCCCGCACCATCACATAGCCGCTGTACTCGGAGCCGCCGCTCGAGGTCTCGTTCGTCACTGCGCTGCGCTTCTCCGCGCCCGCGCCATGCGTGTCCACCGTGAACACCTGCCCGCTGCGGTTCACTCCGCTGTCGTCGCCCACGCGCAGATAAATCTCCGGCTGTGACACATGCATCTGCACGGCGGACTCGACGCCCTTCAGCTCCACAATCGCATGCGACGCCGCGCGAGGATTCAGCGTCAGCCGCAGCACATTGTGGCTGGTCTCGCGATTCAGTTCGCCCGCGCTCTGCACCAGCGGTACCAGCTCCGGCGTGCCCTGGTAATAGTCCAGCGCCAGCACGCTGTCCTGCTCCGGCAGATTCAGGTCCGGAGCCACCTCCGGCGTCAGCGCCCGCCGGTCCGCCTCTTCCTTCTCCAGCTCGGGGTCGATCGCCGGCGCTCCGCCCGCCCCTTCAGCCCGCCCCACTCCATTCTGGTCGCCGCCCGCCGCGCCACTGTCCGCATGCGCCCGCTCCCACTTGTGCGTCTTGTCCCAGTCCACGAGGTCTGCCGGGAGCTCCTCCATCGCGCCCCGCTCCGCGCTGACGTAGCTCACCACATTTCCCTTCACGGTGTAGCTCATCACCACCTGGTAGCTTCCGTCCTTCAGCACCAGCCTGGTCCTGTGCGGCGCACCCGTGCTCGCATGCGCGGAATTCGCGCTCGCGGTCGGCAACCCCGGCTGCCCGCTCTGCGCCGGCGCAAACGTCACCGCGCCAGCAGCCAGAACAATCCCGCACCATCCTTTGCTCACATGCCTCATCTCAATCCCAAAGTTTAGACGCACGCACCCTTATCGCGCACCTTTTCTCATGGCCTTGTCCCTCGAATCTTGTCTCTCGAATCTTCTCCCTCGAATCTTCTCCCTCGAATCTTGTCACTCGAACCTTGTCACTCCAACCTCGACTCGATCCAGCAGTACCATCGTTCCAGATGCCCTCCAGCTCACGCCGCACACGAATCGTACTCGCCTTCGCCTGCGTCTATCTCTGCTGGGGAGCCACCTACGCCGCCATCCGCATCGCCGGCGAGCACCTCGCGCCCCCGCTCGTCGGCGCCGTCCGCTCCATCCTCTCTACCTCCATCCTCGCCTCCATCTGTCTCGCTCGCGGAGCTTCTCTCCGCGTCCCCGCCCGTACTGCATGGCGTCTTGTCCTCGTCGGCGTCCTGATGATGACCGTAAACAACCTGCTACTCATCTGGGGCGAGACGCTCGTCGCCTCCGGTCTCTCCTCGCTCATCATCGCCATGATCCCCATCTACGTCGCGCTCATCGAGACCGTGCTGCCCGGCGGCGAACGGCTCACGCCGCGCGGCTGGATCGGCGTCCTCGCCGGGGCCGCCGGCATGTTCGTCCTCATGTCACCCGCGCTCCGCGCCACCGGCTCCGCCCCGGCAAATCGCACCGCCGTCGCAGGCTACGCGATCCTCATCGTCGCGGGACTCGCCTTCGCCGCCGGCTCCATCCTCTCGCGCCGCTTCCGCTTTCGCGTCGACACCTTCGTCGCCGCCACCTGGCAGATCGGCGCCGCCGGCGTCGCCAACATCGCCCTCACCCTCGCAGCGGGCAACCTCCGCACCGCGCACTGGACCGCTAACGGCCTCGCCGCCATCGCCTTTCTCTCTCTCATCGGCACCGTCGTCGGATTCACCGCTTACACCTACCTGCTGCAGAACGTGCCCGTCACCAAGGTCGCCACCTACGCCTTCGTCAACCCAGCCATCGCCGTCATCATCGGTGTCGTCCTCTTCGGTGAGCGCCTAGCTCCCGCCGAACTCGCGGGCATGGCGCTGATCCTCGTCGCCGTCGCCACTGTCATCCTCTCGCGCACCCCGCTTGCGTCTCCACCCTCCGACCCGCTCCTCGAAGTTCCCATCGAGGAGTAGCGGAGCATCCCTCACTTGTCCGCGCATTCGCAAGATCTACTGCGTCGTCAACCCCAGCACCTGAAACTCGCCATCGTACTCGGCCAGGTCCTCGGCCTCGCTGCTCTGCCCGCGTAACCACGCAGCAGCCCAATGCAGCGCCGCCGCCGCAAAGCACACCGTCGCCAGCTCGTGCGGGTGTCGCTCCAGCCACATCTCCAGCCGGCCCATCCCTTCGACATACAGCGGATACACGCCGATGTAGAGTGTCAGCATCAGCGGGAAGCTCACCTTGCCCGGCATCCTCGGCTGGTTGAACGGCACACTGCGCTGCGCGAAGAAGAACCCATCGCTCAACAGCAGGCATAGGCACATACCGCAAACCGCCTGCACCATCAACTTGCCAGCATCCCATCCGGCGATCCCTTGCACCGCCAGAACTCCCGCCAATACGCCTCCCGCGCATGCCGTCACCCAGCGTCGCCCCGCGGCTGCGCATTCACTCAGGTCCACGCCCGTCACGCGAAAGATCCAGCCGGCTTGCAGGTTCACCGGAAACGAGAACGCCGTGCGCAACCCCGCCACTGTCCAGAACACCAGCATCGGCATCACCGCATGCAGACCGGCGTCTGACACTCCCAGCCGCGCCACGCCACCTACAACCCGCAGCGATACCGCAAAGCTCGTCGCCAGTGCCAGCCCCGCGCCACAATAGATCGCCATGTACACCTGATAGCGATTGTTACGCGCCAGCGTCTGCCCGATGAAGTGGAATACCGCGCGCTCGCCCGGTCTGCGCACCACAGTCCGCATCGCATGAGCTGTCAACCATTCCATCCCGCGCAGCCGCCTGCCCCGCCCGCGCGTCACGCCCTCAATCGTCATCTTCCGCACCCGCGCCCATGCCAGTGGATACGTGATCGCAACCACTCCCGCAACAATCGCCAAACTACGCAGCGCATATCTCGCCATCACCGGAGCAAACGCCGGCGCTCTGCTCCCCTGCAATATCTCTTCATACAGCCCCAGAAACCACAGCGGCGGCAGCCATCGCGCCGCGCCCATCGGCTGTTGCTGCAGCAGCGTCGGAATCGACCCGGTAAATCGTAGGCACGCCAACAGCACCAGCAGCAGCGCCATCACCGCCAGCATCTGCAGCACCGGCGAGATCACACGCACCATCCGCCCGTTCAGCACGCACAGCATTGTGCCGCCCATCGCAAGAAACAGCAGCCCCGCAAACAAGCCCGCGCTACCCGTGGCCGTGACGTGCGCCACCATCTGCAGCCAGATCGGTCCGAGCCGTGGGTGCGGAATCACCAATGTTGAAAAGATATTTGTTGCTGCTAGAAACAGTCCCAGGAACCCCACCAGCGCCGCCGCCTTCGCCGCAAACAGCTCCGTCGGCCGGATCGGCAGCGGCGTCAGCACCAGAAAGTCCAGCTTGTCGGGAAACAGCATCTCCCACTCGAATACCGTTACCGCGCCCATCACGACAAACGAATACACCACGAAAAAGCAACGCACCGCAATCCCACCCCACATCCCCATCCGTTGAACACCGACACTGGCCTGTATAAAGAACGCAATCATCAGCCCCGGCGCCGCCACAAACGAAAGCGCCCGTACCACCGTCGTCAGCGTGTCGCCCTCCGGCTGCACTGTGTCGTTGTCGAAGAACCTCCGGAAGAAGTGCGCCGTCAAAATCCCCAGTGCGCCCGGTCCCAGTGTGCCCGGTCGTTGTGCGCCCCGTCGTTGTGTGTCCCGTCGTTGTGTGCGAGCTCTCGCATCACGCATGGCGCACCTGCATCACATCCGCAATCTCCTCTGCCATGCGTTCCGTATTCGCCTGCTCCACCAGCTCCGCAAACGCGCTCTCCAGCGTCGGCAGGTTCATCGCGCCAATCAGGTCGCGCGGCGATCCGTCCGCAATCACCCGCCCCCTGTCCAGCACAATCACGCGCTCGCACACCCGCTCCACCACCTCCAGCACGTGCGAGATATAGAGCACCGCTTTGCCCTCGCGAGCCAGCAGCAGCAGCAGGTCCTTCATCAGCCGAGCCGTCACTACATCCAGGCCCGACAGCGGCTCATCCAGCACAATCAGCCGCGGATCATGCAGCAGCGCCGCCGCAATCAGCACCCGCTGCTTCATCCCCTTCGAGTAGTCCGTCAGCGGCGCATGCTGCGCACCCTCCAGTTGCAGCAGCTTCAGCAGCCGCAGAGCCTTCCGCTCAATCACCGCCTCGTCTATCCCGCGCAACCGCCCCGCCAGTTGCAGATATTCGAAGCCTGATAAATGCGTGTACACCTGCGCCTCCTCCGGCACATACCCCAGCTGCGCGCGATACCCCGCAAGATCGCCATGGATCTCGCGGCCCTCAAAGAACACCTTGCCGTTCGTCGGCTTGATCAGCCCGATAATCATCTTCACCGTCGTCGACTTGCCCGAGCCGTTCGGCCCCAGATACCCCAGCACCTCGCCCGCGCCCAGGCAGAAGCTCACGTCCCTCACCGCCGGAATCCCCCGATACCTCTTCGTGACATTTCTCAGTTCGAGCATCTCGTCTCCACCTAAGTCGCATACTACATAGTAGATAGTTTTCCCTCGAAAGGACGATCATTTGGCCCTCCCTTGAGGGCCGTCATCCCGAGCAAAGCCGCGGGCATAAGCGCGCGGCGCAGTCGAGGGACCCCCGCATTTGTTCTTCGCCGCTATACTGCGCCATCTCTCAGTTCTCCGAAGGCCGTTCCACATGATCGATCACCAGCGTCTCCACCGAACTCTTCGCCGGCTCCAGCTTCAGGCCTAGTTGTCCTGCAATTTCAGCCACGGATGGCCCCGGATCGGCCGCAGCGTCAGTTGACGGACCCGATTGCGCAGCCGCCGGAAGTGGCCTGTGGACCGTCACATCGTACTTTCCAGTCAGTCCGGTCTCGTCCTCAATCGGCCTCTCCGCACCGAGTACGAATCTCGCCAGTTGCGGTATCGAGATAGCCCAATAATGCACTGTCATCTGGCCATCTTCTTCTTCGCGAGACAAAAACCCTCCACCCGGCATCGTCCGCGCATCCGGATGCAGTTCGTCCGGATTCGTCTCCTTGAATTTCGGGCCACCCTTACCGACCACTAACAGATATACAGACGCTTCCTTGGTGCTGCGATGTACCGCCAGCTTCAATCGGTCCTCAAGCATCGCCTGCAGCATGGACCGCATCATGGCAGGCTGCTTGGCTGGATTCTGCCAATCTGCAAGGTCTGCCGCACCCACCTTAGCATTCACGTCGTAACGATCATCATCGCTTCCCAGCCACGCAGGCGCTCCGAGAATCTGGTTCCCGGTATAGGCAGCTGCACCGCCGGTCTGCGGCACATAGGCCATCAAAATCAAGTATCCCAGGACCATATTCTTCATCTGGTATCCATCAGCCGTCGGCCTTCCAATGTATTGCGGCCCTCCCGCCATGTCTCGCCGCATCGAGACCACATCAAACTTCCACGCCGTCTCCGGTCCAACTGTCGCCTTGGCAGTCTCCATTGGAGACACCGCCTGCGCGACTGCCATGTTCGCTCCCGTGAGCAACACAGCCGCCAGCAAAAGACTGCAACTGACGCGCTTGCACCTCGTCACACGCATGATCTCTCCACTCGAACCTTGAACCTTGAACTACCCTATGTAGTACACTACTTCTACTCGTTTGCGATAGTATGCTACATAGTCACATGACGTCAACACCACGCCTCTCCCATTCCGCCGCGCTCATCCTCAAGGCCATCAGCCTCGGCTACTGCTTCGGCCTCGATGTCATGGAGGCCACCGGCCTGCCCAGCGGCACCGTCTATCCTGCCCTGCGCCGCCTCGAACGCGACGCCCTCGTCGAATCGCAGTGGGAGTCCGACAAAGGGGCCGCCGCCGGCCAGCGCCCCGCCCGCCGCTACTACCAGATCACCAAACCCGGCAAAGCCGCCGCACGCGCCGCCACCGAGCGATATCCACTGCTCGCCCGTCTTACTCTGGAGAAGCGCTCATGAGCCTCGCGCCTCATCCCGTCTTCCACGCGCAGCCTGCCATCTCACGGTCCGATGCGCTCATGCTTCGCGCAGGCGCTGCAATCGTCCCCGCCGCCGACCGCGACGACTGGCGCCGCAACTGGCACGCCGAACTCTGGCACATGCACCACCGCCGCCACCGCACAAAAATCAACAGCCTCTCCGCCGGCCTGCTCCGCGATGCCCTCTGGCTGCGCGCCGAAAGCTGGCGCCGCGCCTACACCGGCACGGCCATCCTCTGCCTCGCCCCGCTCCTTGGTCTCTGCGCAATCGCCGCGCTCCTCGGCATCACCGCCTGCGGCTGGGAGCAGTTCGGTGCCCTCGTCGACTCGCGTCTCCTGCGCTTTCTCATCGAGTCGCCGCTGGTCGTCGCCGTCACCTTCGCCACATCGTCCAGCCGCTACATCGATCAGCGCGCCACCGGCCGCACTCTCTGCTGGGTCCGCCGCCAACTATTCCTTAGCGTCAAAATCGCACTGCTGCTCGTACTCGCCTTCCTGCTCAGCATCGACCTCTGCCTGCCGCTGCTCCCGCACATGCCCATGACCGCGGAGGCGCTCCAGGTCTTCACCTTTGAGCTGTGCGCCATCGTCGGCCTCATGTGGGCCTTCCGCGATCAGGACCAGCGCTGCAAGCACTGCCTCTGCGCGCTCAACTCACCCGCCGCAGTCGGCCGCCCGTCGCACAACCTGCTCGAATGGACCGGAACCCGCCAGGCCTGCCGCTTCGGCCACGGCGTATTCTCGACGCCGGAGATGCTCTCCAGTTGGCGCCAGCACAGCCACTGGGCCGAAGGGCTGGAACTCGAAACTATCGGCTCATAGAGCCTGCGGATGCACCACCCGCAGCCCCAGATGCTCTTCAAACGGATCGAAGTCACGGTCCCGATGCAACAGTGCGTGTCCGTGAAGAATACAAAAAGTCGCAATCAGGCAGTCGATCGTCTTGCGCACTGTGATCCCTTTCGCCCGCAGGATCCGGTAATTCTCCGCCGCAGCGATCGCCAAGGCTGTACCGCCAATCTCGAAGATGGGTAGCAGCATAAGTCGATGAAGCACGCGCTCGAACGCCAGATCATCGCGAAGGCCCTGCAATACTTCGCAGAGCGTCAGATCTGTCAGTGAGATTTCATCTGACTCCACGTTTCGCGCGAGCCAATCGGCCGCCGGTGCCGCCCTATCGGCGAGATAGTCGATCCACACGCTCGAATCGATGACTACCATTCCTGGTCCGCAAAGCGACCCAGGCGCGACTGCTCAAGATCGCCTTCCCACTTGGCCATTCCGCGCAATTCCCGCAAGGCCTTAGCCTGTTCATTCATTCGTACCAGTAACTTCAACCCCGCCACAACAGCAGCTTTCTTGGTCTTCTCGCCGCTCGCCCGAAGCGCCTTCTTCATCAACTTGTCATCGATCTCAATGTTGGTCCGCATCGCCCGCACCTCGATGTGTATAGATTACACCTTTTGTGTGTATCGCCGCGCACGTCGAAATTATCGCTTTGTACTTGGCGCAGCCCTACCTCCTCTTCCATCTCACGCCGTCCTTCGCGTCCTCAATCACCACGCCCTTCGCTAGCAGCTCCGCGCGGATCGCGTCCGCCCGCGCAAAGTTCCTCGTCTTCTTGGCCTGCGTGCGTTTCTCCACCAGCGCATCGATCTCTTCGTCGCCCAGCCCCATCTGCGCCACCAGCTCCGCCGACGCCTCGCCCGCACGGCCCTCTTCCTCGGCCCATGCCAGCGCCCCGCGCGTCAGCTCCGCATCGCGATCCACCAGCACGGCAAACACGCCGTCGAACGTCGTCAGCACGCGCAGAATCTCCTCCGCGTTCTCCTCGCCCAGCGTCCCTGCATCCGCCGCAGTGTTCGCCGCCCGCACCATCTCGCTGATCGCGGCAGTTGCGCTGGCTGTGTTCAGGTCGTCGGCCAGCGCCGCCGTAAAGTCCTCCGCCGCCTTCGCCGTCGCCGCCCTCACCGCATCATTCGCAGGAGCTGTAAACCCGCCGCGCAGCATCCGCTGATGGAACGTCCGCAGCCGCTCGATCGCATTGGTCGCGCCGGCCAGCCCCTCAAACGTAAAGTTCATCTGGTGGCGATAGGGAACTGACAGCAGCAGATACCGGATCGCCGACGCCTTGTGCCCCTTCAGCAGCAGATCGCGCAGTGTGTAGAAATTCCCCTCGCTCTTCGACATCTTCTTCCCCTCAACCAGCAGGAAGCGCACATGCATCCAGTGCCGGGCGAAAGTTTTCCCCGTGGCACACTCCGACTGCGCAATCTCATTCTCGTGGTGCGGAAACATCAGGTCTTCGCCGCCGGCATGCAGATCGAAGCTCTCCCCCAGCAGCGACTCCGCCATCGCCGAGCACTCCAGATGCCACCCCGGCCGCCCCGGCCCTAAGGCCGTCTCCCAATGCGGCTCCGGTCTTGTGCCCGGCTCGCGCTTGCCTTCCGTCGTCCCTGTTCCCTGTTCCCTGTTCCCTGTCGGGGTCCCCAGCGAGTGGTCTTTGCTCGCTGGGGTGACTGTTTCTTGTCCCTTCACCGCCTTCCACAGCGCAAAGTCCCGCGCCGCGTCCTTCTCATACTCGTCCACATCCACTCGCGCGCCGTCTTCAATCCCCTCAAAGTCCTTCTTTGAAAGCTTCCCGTAGTCCGCGTCCTTCGCAATGCGGAAGTACCAGCTCCCGTCCTCCGTCTGGTACGCAAAGCCGCGCTCGGCCAGCTTCTCCACCAGCCGCACCATCTCCGGAATATGCTCCGTCGCCCGCGGCGTATGCTCCGGCCGCTCGATCCCCAGCGCCTCCAGGTCCTCAAAGAACGCCTTCTCATACCGCGCCGTGTACTCCGTAATCGACTTGGCCGCCGCCATCGCATTGCGGATGATCTTGTCATCCACGTCCGTCACGTTCATCACGTGCTCCACCGCCATGCCCTGCTGCCGCAGAAACCGCCGCAGCACGTCTACATGCAGAAACGTCCGGAAGTTGCCGATATGCCCGTGGTCATACACCGTCGGCCCGCACGCATACATCCGCAGCGCCGGCGCGCCCACCGGCTCCAGCCGCTCCACCTTGCCACTCAATGTATTGAAGAGTTCTAACCCCGCCACGCGCTCTCTCACCGCCGCAGCCGCGCCCCGCGCAGCCGAGCCTGCTTTCCTTTGATATGCTCCTCTTGAATCTTACAAGCGTGGCCCAAAATGCAGGTAGCTTCAACTGAGATCGCCTCTCCACGCCCGACTGACCGCTTCCATTGGTCGATTGCGGTCTATGCCGCTGGTGCGGTCACGAGCGTTTTCACGCTTATCGCGTTCTCAAAGGAATGGGATTTTGGAGGATTCTTCTTCATCTTTTTGACGACTCCGATTGTCGCGCTTTGCATCCTCATCGTTAGCGGCATCAAGGCATTTCAACGCAGGTTCCGAATGAGCCTATCCTTCATCGTGGCTGCCGTGGCTTACTGCGTAGCCTCTTGGTTGCTGCTGAAATTTTCAACCGACCTGCACGCAGAAATTCTTTGGGCTCTTCATTCCAAGGAATACAAGGCCGATGTTCTCAGTCAATCTGCTGCTGATAGCGGTCTCAAGCATATCTATTGGTTTGGGTGGGGTTTCGCAGGTGGCGGTACAGACATGTATCTCGCTTACGATCCAACCAACTCTCTTTCACACAAGGACCCGCACACCGGAAGATTCGGCTCGCTCCATTGCGATGAAGTATGGAAGGTGCACCGTCTACAAGACAAGTGGTACACGGTAACCTTCGACACAAACACCGGCTTGGACGACAGTTGCGACACAGCG
>DATCBR010000166.1:0-3195 GCA_036511765.1 Acidobacteriaceae bacterium
ATAGCCGGCCTGACCGAGCATGTTCTTCTCCATCAGGGCATTGCAGGGACAAACCGTGACGCAATGTCCGCAACTCACGCAACTGGAGCCGTCGATCTGCTCGCCGCCGTCCCACAGCACGCGCGGATGTTCGCGCTCCCAATCGATGGTCAGCGTCTCGTTGACCTGCACATTCTGGCAGGCCTCCACGCAGCGCCCGCACAGGATGCACTGGCTGGGATCGTAACGGTAGAACGGGTTGGAGTGGTCCTGCGGATACGGCTTCGTCTTGAACGGCCGCGCCTGATGCTCAACCTTCATCTCCTTGGTCGCGTTATGGATGGTGCAGTTCTGGTTGTTGTTGTCGCATACGGTGCAGTAAAGGTCGTGGTTCTCCAGCAGGCGATCGAACGCCTCCCGTTGCGCGCGGTCCGCAAGCTGGTTGCGCGACTCGACACGCATGTCCGCGGCCACCGGCGTTTCGCACGCGCGCACCAGCTTGCCATCGACCTCGACCATGCACGTATCGCACGACCCGATCGCGCCCATTGGCGGCAGATAGCACACCTGCGGCACGCTGCGTCCGCCGGGGACCGATGCCGCAGCGCGGTTCAGCGCATCGATCAGCGGCTCGCCGAGTTCGGCCGCAAAGCGCACGCCGTCGAGGAGGATTTCGGTGTCGGGGTGAGGAGTGTGCGGTGTGTTGAGCAGCGGCTTCGGGTGTTGCATGGGTTGTCAGATGCCTCCGGCTTCGCGAGCGTTGGCGATGCACCATGAAGCATATAAGGACGGCTGGAAAGTTGGCTCGGAAGCAGCCGCCTACGGATGCTGTTTCTTCCATTCCGCATACTGCGCCAGCGCGCGCTTCGGGCCTTCGCCGTACCATGCGTATCCGTTCCGACGCTCCAACGAAAGCTCCATCACGTTGTCATGGATCGTCTTGTCGCGGTCGCCAAAGATAGGCTTGCCCGTCGTCAGCGAGTAGTAGCGCGCCCACAGCGGCCCCGCGCCCGCTGCCGGCGCGAACGTTCGTCCGCCGGCAGTTCCACGGCCGCCACTCCATCCATAGCCCATGATCTTATGGCTCTCAAACCACGCCGCCGCTGCATCGACCGAGCGCACCACCGCCGGCGACGGATGCGGCAGAGACATGAGGAATTCCGTCACGCTCGCCGACTCCCCCGAAGCCAACGCCTCCGGCTCGTAGTTGCGTGCTGTGGTTGGCTTCAGCGTCAGCGGATCGTTCTGCTGTGCCCAGACCGTCAGCACCGTGCCTTTACCGTCGGGTACCGGGACACTATGTTGTGTCGCCAGAATGCACTCCAGTGCCTTCTCCACAGCCGCCTTTGCTCGCACACGCACCGCGGGCGGAACAAAGCTGTAGTCCTCCGTCGTCGTCTGCGGAACCGGAACCTCACGGCCACTACGCGCCGCCGCCTGCTGGGCCGCGGCAATGTCATCGGCGTCCGGCTCGGACACATGCTGCCTGCCTTCCGCCGCGAGCGTCAGCACCTCCGCAGACTCGGTCACCGCATCGTCGTTGAACGTGATCGCATCGTGATAGCCGCCTTCGAGCGGCCACACCTGCGGCCAGCCGCCGTTGGGATATTGCGAGTGCAGCAGATACTCAATGCCGCGCAGAGCCGACGCGCGATACAGGTCTCCATCCCTGCCAGGGAACGCCGCGGAAAGTTCCGCAAGGAAGTGGATCTCGGTGTTTGTCGCGTCGTTATCGAGCGTGCCGATATAGTGCCACTTTGGATCGAGCGGCTTGTCGAAGTCGCCTTCCTGCTCGGGCGTGGGCGCGAGATTCGCCGTGGCGTAAATCTGTCCGCGCAGGCGAGGCGCATCCATGGCGAGGTTCTTCGACCATCCTCCCGACGCAATCTGGAACGAAATAATTACGTCGCCAATCCGGCGTGCCTCCGCACTCTTGTAAAACTCCGGCGCGCGATGAAGAGGGATCGCGCGACCCGAGAAACCCTGCTTCGGCAACGGCGGAATCTCCGTCATGCCTTCCCACTCTTTAGCGAGCGCGGCTTTGTCGCTTGCCATTTGCGCTTTGGAGCGGCGCAGATAATCGACCCACGCCTTGCGCTGAGCAACCGGCAGCGTGGCATGGATGCGTGCCACAGTCAGCGACTCGGCGGCCTTGCTGGTGCCGATGACGGCAGCGTGAAGAGGCAGCAGAAGAAGCAACGAAAGCACGTACGGCCGCATGGCCCAATCCTACGCCGGTGGGCCGAACTTCTGGCGCAGCATCGCGAGGGCTTCTTCGCGCGTCGTGACCTCGCCCTCAAGCTGCTCATCCTCGGCGGCAACCAGCATGGGCTTGAACACCGGGCCGGGACGATAGCCGGCATCGATCAGCTCCCGGCCCGTGACCAGCAGCGCCGGCCGGATGACCTCGGGCGGAGACTCCTCGTAGCGCCGCTTCGCAAACTCGTACAACTCGGTCTGACGGTTCGAGCTCATCACGTCGGCGTAGTGCAGCGCCAGATGTTCGTCGAACTTCGGCAGCCGCAGAAAGCGCTTCAACGTGGACGGACGCATGTGCAGGATGTCGCCGAAACGCATGTGGTTTTGGACGAGCGCGATAATCTGCGTACAGTCTTCATTCGAGAAGCGCAGCCGATTGAGGATGGCTCGCGCAATCGTAACGCCGACTTCGACATGACCGTTGAAGCGGATGCGATCGCCGGGCTTGGCAGGATCGGGCGGCGTGAATGTCGCCGGCTTGCCGATATCGTGCAGCAACATGCCCCACGCCAGTGTTGCGCTCACCTTCTGCGAGCCGCGCGAAATAACATTTGCTTCTGAGATAGGTCCGGGCTTTAGCCCGGACATTACTGGCTCACTTACACGGGGGGCTTTAGCCCCTGGGACATGGTCTTCTTCTGGCACACGCAGATGGTCGAGCAGCATCAGCGTATGAATCCACACATCGCCCTCGGGATGGTATTGCGGAGGCTGTTCGACTCCCTTCAACCGCGTGACTTCCGGCAGGACCTGCGCCAGCAGACCACTCGCGTCCAGCAGCTCGAACCCGCGGCGCGCCGCGCCTTCGGTAAGGATGCGGGTCAGTTCCTCACGCACGCGCTCGGCCGAAACCTGCGTAATCTGCGTGGCATGCGTGCGCATCGCCGCAAATGTTCGCGGTTCAATCGCAAAGTTCAGCCGAGCCGCGAATCGCACCGCGCGCAGCATCCGCAGCTT
>DATCBR010000167.1:0-2697 GCA_036511765.1 Acidobacteriaceae bacterium
GCCTCTGAGATAGGTCCGGGCTTCAGCCCGGACATCCAGGTCATATCCCAACCGGGGCTTTAGCCCCTGAGGTCAGCCTCGTGAAACTCACACCATACCTTCTTCTCAGCGCCGCGTTCTGCGCAACCAGCGCCCACGCACAACAGCGCCCCAAGATCGTCAGCGTCTCGCACCTTAGCGTCTACACGAGCGACGCAGCAAAGACCGAATCCTTCTATACCCACGATCTCGGCGCCTTCAAACAACCCGACCCGCAGAACCCCGCCGGAGTCCGCTACTACTTCAATCCGGTCCAGTTCGTTGAGGTCCTTCCGCTGCAAGGTCCCACCTCGCAGGTCAGCCGCTTCGATCACGCCGCCTACAACGTCTCCGACGCCGACGCCATGCGCCGCTACCTCATCTCCCGCGGCATCGAGATACCAGGCACCACCATCACCGCCGGCTCCGACGGCAGCAAATACTTCGAGGTCAAGGACCCCGAGGGCAACCGCATCCAGTTCGTCCAGCCGTCCGCGCATGCCGCCGCCATCCCGCACAACAATCTCTCCACGCACATCATCCACGTCGGCTACGTCGTCCACGATGTCGACAAAGAGGTCGCCTTCTATCGCGACGTGCTCGGCTTCCGCCCCTACTGGCACGGCGGAATGACCGAGGACTCCAACAGTTGGACCTCCATGCAGGTCCCCGACGGCACCGACTGGGTCGAGCTGATGAAGGTCAACGGAGAACCCACTCAGTCCGCCGCCGGCTCCCTCAACCACTTCTCGCTCGGCGTGCCCAACATCGAGCAGGCAACCAACCTGCTCTTCAACGGCGATCGCTTTACCGGCAAAAACTCCGCCAGCCCCAAGATCGGCCGCGACGCCAAATGGCAGCTCAACATGTTCGACCCCGACGGCACCCGCGCCGAGATCATGGAGTTCCAGCCCATCGGCAAGCCCTGTTGCTCGCCCTTCCTGCTGCCCAGCCCCACGCAATAAAGCCTTCGCTCTAAGCTGAATAGCTATGAGCTTACAGCTCAAGAAACTGCTTTTACATGAAGCGCGCCGGTCATCCGCCGTCTTGGTCCCACGCCTGGTGATCTTTAGGCTGTCAAGCCCTCTTCTGTCGGCTTTTTCGCACAAACCTCTCTGTCCGCAAGGTTTATTTCCCAACGAAAGTTGGCATTTTAGTTTTGCTTCACCCGGTACAATAGAGACAGAAGATCGAAGAGGCCGCGGGTGGAAACCCCTGCGGCCTTCGCTTTTTGCAGTCCTCAAAAATTGAATCAAGGAAGTCAAACACTTAGCCATAAGTCGCCTGTTTTCAAAGTAGCCAGACCATTTTGCTGCAAACGTCTGAATTTGAAGCACATAGGTATACCCCCCCCCCGGGGTATACCTCACAGGAAACGTCTATGCCCGCCAACCCCGCAGTCGTCATCGCCAATCTGCGTGAACTCGCCCAACTCACCTCCGACGCGAACGGTGCGCAGCGCATCGCCTTCACGCCCACTTGGCAGCGCGCCCGCGACTGGTTCGCCTCGAAGGTCACATCTCTTCCGCAAGCCTGGAACGTCACCCGCCACCTCGACGCCGCCGGCAATGTCTGGGTCACGCTCCCCGGCGCCTCTCCGCGCTCCCTCGTCCTCGGCTCACATCTCGATTCCGTCCCCAACGGCGGCTGGCTCGACGGCGCGCTCGGCGTCGTCACCGCGCTCGAGGTCTTCACCGCTCTCGCCCGCGAACACAACGGCCTCCCGCCCTTCACCCTCCGCATCGTCGACTGGGCCGACGAGGAAGGCGCGCGCTTCGGACGATCCCTCTTCGGCTCCTCCGCCTTCGCCGGCACGCACACCATCGCCGCCGACCGCGTCCGCACCGACCGCGACGGCATCACCCTTGAAGCCGCACTCGCCGACTGCGGCATCGATATAGCCAAGATCGGCGACGCCGCGCGCGAACGCGAAAACATCGCGGCCTATCTCGAACTCCACATCGAGCAAGGTCCGGTCCTCGAACGCCTCGGCCTTCCACTCGCCGCCGTCCTCGGCACCAAGGGCGTCGAACGTCACGCCATCACCTTCCATGGCCAGGAGGCCCACTCCGGCTCAACCCCCATGGCAGACCGCCGCGACGCCCTCGCCGCCGCCGCGAAGCTTGCTCTCGAAATCCGTGCGATAGCAGGTCGACATTCCGACTCCGTCTGCACCATGGGCTCCGTCAAAACCTTTCCCGGCATCGTCACCGCCGTCGTCGGCCGCTGCGAGTGCACCCTCGACCAGCGCGATCTCTCGCCAGCTATCCTCGCCGCCATGTACGCCGATGCTCAGGCCGCAAGCAAACGATTCGCCCAAGAAGAACGCTGCACCGTCGAGTGGTCGCGCATCTGGTCCATCCAGCCGATCCCCTTCCACCCGGATCTCATCGCGCTCTGCCGCGAAGCCATCGCCGAAACTACTGGGCAAAATCAAGCCCCCAGCCTGCCCTCCGGCCCGCTGCACGACGCCGCGGAGGTCGCCCGCGCCGGCATCCCCACTGTGATGATGTTCGTGCAGTCCCTGCGCGGCATCAGCCACAACAAAATCGAAGACACCCGCGAAGACCACCTCGCCCTCGCCGTCCAGGCCTTCCACGCCCTCGCCGCAAAGGCCCTCAAATGGATTGGCTCGAACCTCGAACCCTGAACCTCGAACCTAGCCCCTCAGCGCCATCT
>DATCBR010000168.1:0-3026 GCA_036511765.1 Acidobacteriaceae bacterium
CCGAGTCATGTACCGCAGCAGAAACCGCACCGTCATCAGATCGAAGAACACACGCACCGTGCGCCCCAGCCCGTAGTGGCTGCGCCCATGCTGCCGCCGCGGGTTCGAGATCGGTATCTCGCAGATGCTCGCGCCGTACCAGCTCGCCAACGCCGGGATAAACCGGTGCATCTCGCCGTACAGCGGTATGTTGTGGATCACCTCGCGCCGGTACGCCTTGAACGTCGTCCCGAAGTCGTGGATATCGACTCCGCTCAGCCGCGCCATCATCCAGTTCGCGCAGGCCGACGGAATCCGCCGCAGCAGCAGGTTGTCGCCGCGATTCGCGCGCCATCCGCTCACCACGTCGTACCCCTCTTCCAGTCGCGCGATGAAGTTCGGGATCTCCTCCGGATCATGCTGCAGATCGCCGTCCATCGAGATCAGGAAATCGCCCTGCGCATGGTCGAACCCCGCCGCCAGCGCCGACGTCTGCCCAAAATTCCTTCGCAGCCGGATCACCAGCACGCGGCTGTCCACCGCCGCAACTTCTTCCAGCATCCGATACGTCCCGTCGCGCGACCCGTCGTCCACAAACACCATCTCGAAAGGCTCGCCCACCTGCTCCATCACCAGCTTCACGCGGTCATAGAGCGCGGTGACGTTCTCCTCTTCGTTGTGGAACGGCACCACGATCGAGTACTTCGCCATGCCCCGATGATACGCCCACGCGCATTGATTGTCCGTCATTCTGGGGCGCGTTCATTGCGCTCCAGAATCTACCTATTCGCTTTTGTTTGCTGCCAGCAATTCCCCGCGTGGGAGGAATCAACCGTGGTTCGCAAATCTTCCTTCCGGCTCTCGACGCCCCGCACCGGCGACCCGAAAATAGTCCCATGCAAGATGGAGCGAAGCGCATCGTCGTCATCCTCGCAGTGGCCGCCGTCGCGATCGTTGGCGTCTTCTGGTACTGGCAGCGTTCCAAACAGCGCGCCCTGGGCAGCGGCAACGTCTACGTCAAAACTCAGACCACAGATCAGGCGCAGACGTCCACGCCGAACACCGCCACGCCCCCGGCCACTTCTGCATTCCCCGATAACATTTCCACTCCACCTGTGGCACCCTCCGCAACGCCATCCTCAGCCAAGCCCTCTGCCGCCATCGAGAAGACCGTACACGCAGCCCAGTCCGTCCCCACTGCGCCACTTCCCATGACGCAGCCCCGCGGCGCCATCGAGGTCCCCGCCTCCGACTCCATCCCGCGCAATCCACCCAGTGGTCTTATCTTCGCCGGCGCCGGCAAATATCAGCTCTATCGCCAGGGCGACATCACATGGCGCTTGGACACCGACACCGGCCGCGCCTGCATCATCTTCGCCACGGACACCCAGTGGTCCCACAACCGCGTCTATGACCAGGGCTGCGGCATCTCCTAGCTTCGTCTTGGTCTCAAGCCCGGAGAACTATCCTCGCATCAGCCCCACGAACCCAGCCGGCTGCACGTTCGCCCCCGGAAAGACAATATCCAGGTTGCGTGAACCCAGCGTCTTGTACGCTGCTTCACCCAGCACCGTGCGGAAGTCTGTCGTCACCGCCAGATCGCGCCCTTCATTCAACTGCTCGGTCTCCACTCCGGGCCACTTCCCATAGACCTTGCCGCCCTTCACCGCGCCGCCCAGCACGAACATCACGTTCGCGTGTCCGTGGTCGGTTCCGCCGGTCCCGTTCTGCCGTGCCGTCCGTCCAAACTCGCTCATCGTCACCAGCGTCACGTTCTCCGCATCCTCACCCATGTCGCGCCAGAACGCCGCAATCGCGGTCGAAAACTCCGTCAGCCGGTTCGCAAGCTGCCCATTCGCCGCTCCCTGGTTCTGGTGCGTGTCCCAGCCGCCCACGTCGGTGAACGCCGCCTCGACTCCAAGATTCGCTTTCATTAACTGCGCAATCTGCCTCAAACTATTGCCGAAAGCCCCGCCCGGATACGCCACCCCCGCCGCCGGTTGATACTGCGCCGGGTTCGCCGACTTCAGCATCTTCACCGCCTCAAACGTCTCCTGCCCGGTGCCCTGCAGCACCGTGTCTGAGCTCTGGTCGTACATCGCCTGGAACGCATTCGAGACTGGCGACGCAGTCTGCCCGCGCCCACCCACGGAGAAATCCGCCAGGTTGTTCAACGCGATCGCCGGCATCTTCCCTTGCAGCGTCCGCGGCACCTGAGTTCCCAGCGCCACGGCGCGAAACGCGCTCGCCTTGCCCGTCTCCACCTCTACGGAGAGCGCCCGGTTCAGCCAGCCGTCCTCCGTCGACTTCAGCCCCGGCGTCCCGCTCTCCATATAGTCCTGCGCATCGAAATGCGACCGGCTCGAGTCCGGCGAACCCGCTGCATGCACGATCGCCAGGTTCCCCGCGTCATACAGCGGCTTGAACGCCAACATCTGCGGATGCAGTCCGAACCGCCCATCCAGATCGATCACCTCGTTCTGCTGGATCGCAATCGTGGGCCGCATCGCGTAGTAGTTCTTCTCTGTATACGGGACAACGACATTCAACCCGTCGACGGCCCCGCGCTGGAAGATCACCACCAGCTTCTTCTTGTTCGCGGCCGCCGTCGTCATCTCTGCCAGTACGCTGCGCGAGAGAAAGGCCGGGATCGCCG
The DNA here is from genome assembly GCA_036511765.1 of Acidobacteriaceae bacterium. Taxonomy (GTDB): domain Bacteria; phylum Acidobacteriota; class Terriglobia; order Terriglobales; family Acidobacteriaceae; genus Edaphobacter. The sequence goes on from DATCBR010000168.1 coordinate 2,636, forward strand.
AGGTCCCCACCAGCGCCAGCGCGCCATTCTTCATAAAGATGCGCCGCGAGACACTCCGCCGCTCCGCATCCCGCCCGCAGATATCGCAGCCCCAGTCGCTCGCGTCCGCCGAAGTCCAACCCTTGCTCGCCATCTCGCGTTCCTCCTCGCCCACGGAGAACCAGCAATCAATAACCCACCAACTAGCAACCCGTACCCGATTCAAACTCCATACTCATCCGGAAGTTGCCGCCATCCCACGTTGGTCGCATCCGGCGCGTCTGTTCCCTGTTCCCGGCTGTTCCCTAATCCCTGTTCCCTGTTCCCTAATCCCTGTTCCCTGTTCCCTAATCCCTAATCCCTGTTCCCTGCCTTACCGCCGCTGAAACTCCGGCGACCCCAGCATCAGCCC
>DATCBR010000169.1:0-8819 GCA_036511765.1 Acidobacteriaceae bacterium
CAGAAATCTACTCCGCCACGCCCGCCTCGTTCTTCACCGGCCGCATCAGCGGGAAGAGGATCACGTCGCGGATCGACTTCGCGCCGGTCAGCACCATGGTCAGCCGGTCGATGCCGATGCCCTCGCCGGCCGTCGGCGGCAGGCCATAGCCCAAGGCTCGCACGTAGTCCTCGTCTACGTCGGCCATGGCTTCGTCATCTCCGCGCTTGCGTTCCTCCACCTGCGCCTCGAACCGGGCCTTCTGGTCGACGGGATCGTTCAGCTCGCTGAAGGCGTTGCCCACCTCGAACCCGCCGATGTAGAACTCGAACCGCTCCACCCACTCGGGCTCATCGGGCTTCACCTTCGACAGCGGCGAGACGGCAAGAGGGAAGTCATAGATGATCGTCGGCTGCTGGAGATGCTCTTCAGCGAGGAACTCAAATAACTCTGCGATGTGCTTACCCATTCCGTATTGTTCCATCCAGCCGTAGACGCCCACGATACCTGAGAGCGCTTTGAGGTGGGCTCGGGCGTCGTAGCCCTCTTGGTTCGCGAATTCCGGAGCGTCATAAAAATCAACTCCCCGCTCAACCTCTTCAAATGCTCTCTCGGAGAAGGCAGCATATTTCGCCAGATTTGAGAAGTCGTCCAGCTCAGGCGGAGGACCTGCATGCTGCTCCGGCCAGAACTTAATGATCGCCTCGCGCATGGACATCTGCTGCCACTTCTCCGGCGCAAGGTCGATCACTTGATCGTTGAACGTCGTCTTCGTCGTTCCGTTCACCTCCATCGCGACGAACGCGATCAGTTCCTTCGTCAATTTCATGAGGTCGTGGTAGTTCGCATAGGCCTGGTAGAACTCGAGCATGGTGAACTCAGGGTTGTGCTGTGTGCTGATGCCCTCGTTGCGGAAGTTGCGGTTGATCTCATAGACGCGGTCCATTCCGCCGACGACGAGCCGCTTCAAATACAGCTCTGGCGCGATGCGCAGCTTCAGGTCAAGCGAAAGCGCATTGTGCTTCGTCACAAACGGCCGCGCCGCCGCGCCGCCCGCAATGGTGTGCATCATCGGCGTCTCCACCTCGAGATAGCCGCGAGCATCGAAGAACCGCCGCATCGCGCGCAAGACCGCCGCCCGCTTCACGAAGACATCGCGCACGTCAGGATTTACGAAGAGGTCGAGATAGCGTTGGCGGTAGCGCAGCTCCTGATCTTCCAGCCCGTGGAACTTGTCCGGCAGCGCCAGCATCGCCTTCGCCAGAAACGTAATCGGAGCTTTGCCCTCGTGCCCCGCAAGCGTGACCGCCGCGACATGCACCGTCAGCTCGCCCGTCCGCGTGCGCATCATGTACCCGCGCACGCCGATGTGGTCGCCCAGGTCGAGCAGCTTGTACAGCGCGAATGCGTCCTCGCCCACATCGTCCTTGCGCACATAGATCTGCAGCCGCACGCCGTTCTGCTGCAACTGCGCAAAGCCGGCCTTGCCCTGGACGCGGATCGCCATCACGCGCCCGGCAACCGAAACCTCGATGCGCTCGGCCTCAAGCTGCTCCCCGCTCACCGGCGCGTCTGCGCTGTCGTACCTCTGCTTCAGCCAGAGGATGAGCGCGCCCTGCGTCTCATCCCAGCCCTTCGCCGTCGCCTCATAGCTGTTGGGATACGTTGCCTCGAGGTCGCTCGCGATGCCGCCCTTGCGGCCCAGGGCGGCGATCTCCTTCAGCTTCTCCAGCCGCTCGTTGTACAGCCGTTCTTCAAACTGCGATTCGTACACTCAGGGTGTCCTTCGAGAAATAGCAAAATAGCGTTGACGCCTCAGTATATCGACCGGCTGCGGCGCACGCCTCCACCATGATGTAATGATCGAGCGATGCCAGACCCGCCTGTGCAGGAAGATCCCGACAAGAATGCCAATGGCCTGAAAGGCTACGCGCAGGCTGAGACCATCCTGCAGTTCGCCCTCGCAATTCCGGGCGGCGCTTTCGCGGGCCTCGGGATTGGCTATCTGCTGGACCGCCGCTTCAATCAGCACTGGATCGCAGTGACGCTGATGTTGCTGGGCGCGGCCGGCGGTTTCTATCAACTCTTCAGCTATCTCACCCGACGGAGCGGCAAGTGAACGACGCGAGCAATACGCAACCCGGCAATGCGCCACCGGTCGAACCGCCGCCCGCCGCTCTGACCGACGCCGACGTGCGCAGCGTGATGACCTCCGCGGTGCGGCTGCTGGTGGTGCTCGCCGCCGTTGCCGCGGCGCTCTTCTGCTGGCGTGCAGGATGGCCGAGCGCGGTGCTGGTGCTGGTCGGCGCGGCCATCTCCGCAATGTCCTTGTGGGACTGGCTGCGACTCTCGACGGCCATCAATCGCCGCATGGATGCAGGCCACGCGCCGCGTCCGGTAGGCGCGGTCATCTTCGGATTCGTCACGCGTCTCGCGCTTACGCTGGCGGTGCTCTATGTTAGTCTTAGGTATCTGCACGGTACTGTTTTGGCGCTGGCGGCGGGCATTGCACTGGGCCTTCTGTCCCTGCTGATTGAGGCCCTCCGGCTGCTTCGCCATCGGGTCTGACACATGCTTTGCGGACGTTGAGCCGACCTGCGAATTTATGCCGACCCAGCTTCTCTTCACACGCTTCCTGAACCACCACTTCGCCTCGCCGGTGGACTCGCTGCTGGCCGCCTTCCACATTACCCCGGCCCATCCACACGCGCCCATCAGCAACGAGCTTGCGATGGAGCTGCTGATCTTTGCCGCGCTGCTGGTCTACTTCATCGTGGTGAGCGTCACGCTGTCGGTGGAGAAGCCCGGAGTGATCCAGCACGCAGCCGAGGCGATCAACGCCTTCATAGGGGACCAGAGCGAGTCCATCATCGGCCACGGGTATGAGCGCTTCACGTCATACCTCACCGTGCTCTTCCTCTTCATCCTGCTCGGCAATCTGATGGGACTGATTCCCGGCCTCGTCTCACCCACGGCCAACGTAGTGGTGCCTCTTGGTTTCGCTGTCGTCACGTTTCTCTACTACCACTACCACGGCATCCGCGTGAACGGCTTCAGCTACGTCAAGCAGTTCCTCGGGCCCGTCTGGTGGCTGTATCCCCTGATGCTGCCCATCGAGCTGATCTCGCACTTCGCGCGCATGCTCTCGCTCACCGTCCGTCTCTACGCCAATATGTTTGCGGGCGATCTGGTGACGCTGGCCTTCTTCTCGCTGATACCGGTTGGTGTGCCGCTGCTGTTCCTCTCGCTGCACTTCGGCGTCGCCATCATTCAGGCGTATATCTTCATGGTCCTCGCGTCGGTCTATCTGTCGATGGCCGTCTCGCACGATCATTGAGTTCCAGCGGCTGCACTACAAGCGCCGCATACCAGGTTTCGCCGCGGGGACGCTCTCCCGCTCCGCGGTGCGCACCAACGCCGTTCAGCGTGAGGGTGCCAGCACGGTGAGCATCAACCACCCACTGGCGGCGTACTTTGGGAGAACGGAGCAACACATGCGTACCTTGAAGTACATCTTTATGACCCTCTCGGCACTCTTCCTCGCCACGCCAGCCTTCGCGCAGGCGGCGGGCGGCAGCGGCGCGCCGGACTACAAAGCGCTCGCTGTCGGCATCGGCATGGGCATCGCCGCGGGCCTCTGCGGACTCGGCCAGGGTCGCGCCACTGCATCGGCGGCGGAGGCGCTGGCCCGCAACCCCGGCGCACGCCCCGGTATCCAGCTCTTCCTCTTCATCGGCCTCGCCTTTATTGAGTCGCTGACGCTGTTCACCTTCGCGCTGCTCTTCGTCCGCACCACCTAATGGCATCGCTCTCATTTGCAAAGAGCCTCCCACGCGGAGGCTCTTTGTTTTGCGGCTCTTTGCGAACGGGTTTGTCACCGGTCTGCGCGCCTTGGTAGACTTCTCTCGCCGCCGCGATACGCGGTTCAGTAACCGCTTACCCTCGCGGCCAGAGAGAGAATCCATGAGCCACTTCAAGCCCACACGCCGCACCGTCCTCGCCGGAATGGCTGCCGCCGCAGGCAGCGCCACGCTGAATCGCCTCAACGCCTTCGCGCAGCCGCCTGGCGCGGCGCGACCTGCGCTCAAGACCGACGAGCTCATCTCCGGAATGGCCAAGAATGCTGGTCTCATCCCGTTTCCGATGACCGAGGTGCGGCTTACGGACTCGATCTTCAAGCAGCAGGCCGAGTACAACCAGCAGTATCTCGCCTCGCTCTCCACCGACCGGCTGTTGCACAGCTTCAGGCTCACCTCAGGCATCACGTCGACAGCCACGCCTTACGGCGGCTGGGAGAAGCCGGACTGCGAGCTGCGCGGCCACTTCAACGGCGGCCACTATCTTTCAGCAGTCGCGCTGGCGTACGCCAGCACCGGCAATGAGGACCTGCGCAAGGCGGGCGACACCATGGTAGGCGAGATGGTGCGCTGCCAGAAGGCCAACAACAACGGCTACCTCAGCGCGTTCCCGGAGGCCGAGTTTGAGACGCTGGCCCGTGGCAAGAACGTGTGGGCGCCGTTCTACACGCTGCACAAGATCATGGCCGGCATGGTCGACATGTACATCCACACTGGCAATGAGGACGCGCTGCAGGCCGCCGAGGGCATCGCCGGCTGGGTGGGCGCGTACTTCCAGGCCATCAGCGATGACCAGCGCATGTTCATGTTGCGCACGGAATACGGCGGCATGAATGAGGTTCTGGCGAACCTCGCTTCGCTGACGGGACGCCAGCGCTATCTGCAGACCGCGCATCTGTTCGAGCAGCCGATGTTCCTCGATCCGCTGGCCGCGCATCGCGATGCGCTCACCGGCATCCACGCCAACACACATGTGCCCAAGGTGATCGGCGCGGCGCGCATGTATGAACTCACGGGCGACACGCGCTACCGCGACATCGCGCAGTACTTCCTGGACGAGGTGCTGACGGAGCGGCTCTATCCCATCGGCAACACCAGCGTTGGTGAATTCTGGCGCACGGACGCCGGCAACCTGAAGGGCACGCTGCAGTTCAAAGACGCCGAGTGCTGCGTGGCCTACAACCTGATGAAGCTCGACCGCCACCTCTTTTCCTGGACCGGCGATGCGCGTTACATGGACGCCTACGAGCGCTCGCTGTGGAACGCGCGCATGGGCACCCAGAATCCGCAGGGACTCAAGGAGTACTTCTTTCCGCTCGCGGCCGGCTACTGGCGCTACTACAACACGTCCGACGCGTCCTTCTGGTGCTGCACCGGGACCGGCGCCGAGGAGTTCGCGAAGTTCAACGACACCATCTACTTCAAGGGCCAGGGCGACGCGCAGCATGCCGCTGTTTGGGTCAACCAGTTCATCCCGTCGGAACTCAACTGGAAGGAGGCCGGCTTCGGGCTGCGCCAGCAGACCAGCTTTCCTTCAGAGCAGGGAACGACTCTTACGGTCAAAGTCGCGACGCCGCAGCATCGCACCATCCATGTGCGCGTACCGGGCTGGGTCGATGGCGGTGCTGTGAAGATCAACGGTCGCGAGCTCGAGGCCTTCGCCGAGCCGGGCAGCTATCTCGCCCTCACGCGTGAGTGGCGCGATGGCGACAAGATCGAGCTTTCGCTGCCGATGAAGCTGACCACCGAGCCGCTGCCCGGCGATCCCACGCTGCGCGCCGCGATCTACGGCCCGCTGCTGCTGGCAGCGGACCTGGGACCGGGGCCGGCCGCCGACTCCAAGCTGCGCATCGACAACGACACAGCGCCGCGCAACCCCGGGCCCGCTGCGCCTGACCCCGTCGCGCCGGATGGCGATGTCGCAAGCTTCATCGACATCACTTCGGCCAAAGACCTCACCTTCAAGTCGAAGACCAAGGACGCGCTGCCAGTGATGCCGATGTACCGCATCACGGAGCAGAAGTACGCTGTCTACTGGGGTACGGAGAAGAAGGCCTGACCAAGCCGCCGATCAGGACGATCAGCAGCCGCGAGGTCTATCGCAATCCGTGGACGCGCGTGCGTGAGGACGTGATCGAGCGCAGCGACGGCTCACGCGGCATCTATGGCGTGGTCGACAAGGACCCCGCCTGCATCATCATTCCGCTTGAGTCCACAGACGATGGCGACTTTCTCTACCTCGTCTCGCAGTATCGCTACACGGTCGGCGCGCGCTTTGCAGAGCTGCCGCAGGGTGGCTGGGAGCAGGCCGACGCAGACCCGGAAGCCATGGCACGCGGAGAGTTGCGCGAGGAGACCGGCCTGACTGCTGCGCGCTGGACGCGGCTGGCTGGCCTGCAGATCGGCTACGGTGTGATGAATCAGCGCCACCACATCTTCCTCGCCGAGGGCCTCACGCAAGGGCCGCATGACCGCGACCCTGAAGAGACCGATCTTGAGGTGCATCGTGTGTCAGTCGCTGAGTTTGAAGCGATGCTGCTCGACGGCCGCATCGTGGACAACTGCACTGCCGCTGCCTGGGGAATCTATCTGCTGTGGCGGAAGAAGAATCCGCGGTAAGTTCCAGCGCACATGCGATACGCGGACTGCGAGAATTCATCGCCTCCGCATCAAAGTGGAAGCCGGACCGCTTTAGCGGCCCGAAGCGATGATGGCGGCGCCGAACCAGTTGATGAGCAGATGGGGCAGGCAGCCGAGTAGGACTGTGAGGAGCGCGAGCGCTGCCGCGAGAAGTTTTGTGAGGAAGGGCGCGCGCAGGGGTGTGATGTTGTCGTCGGCGGGAGATACGAAGGCGTGCTTGAGGACCTGGAGGTAGTAGTAGAGCGAGACGCAACTGAAGGCGATGGCGAGGACGACCAGCCAGAGCAAAGGCGTTGAGCCGGGGGAAGCCTGGAGCGCGGCGACGAAGAGGTAGAACTTGGCGAAGAAGCCTGCGAGGGGCGGGATGCCGGCGAGCGAGAGGGTGAAGATGGCGAGCGATGCGGCGAGGACGGGCGAGCGTCGCGAGAGGCCGGCAAGTGCGGGAAGTAGATCTGACCCTGCGTCTTCTTCGACGCAGGAGATAACGGCGAAGAGGCCGATGGTGCCCAGCGCGTAGGTGACGACGTAGTAGAGCAGGGCGGCCAATGAGTCTGCGGTGTGGGCACAGATGGCGATCAGCATGTATCCGGCGTGGGCGACGGCGGAGTAGGCGACGAGGCGGCGCAGGCTGAACTGGCGGAGCGCGCCGAGGTTGCCGGCGAACATGGACGCAACCGAGAGGATGGCGAGGACAGGCACCCAGCCTCTCGCCGGATGGCGCAGTGCCGCGGAGCCGGCTGCGGGAAGCAGAGCAATCGTGGCGATCTGGAAGAGCACAAAGAAGCTGGCGACCTTGGAGGTGGAAGCGATGAGAGCGGCCGAGGGAGCGGGCGCGGCCTCGTAGACGTCCGGCGCCCAGAAGTGGAGCGGGGCGGCGGCGACCTTGAAGCCAAGGCCGATGGCGATGGTGACGATGGCGACGGCAAGCAGCGGGTTGAGCGCGGGAGACTGCGAGGCGGCGATGGCCGTGGCGATTGCGGGCAGCGAGGTGGAGTTGCCGAGGCCGTACAACAGGCTGAAGCCGAAGAGCAGGAATGCGGCGGACATTCCTCCGAAGAGGAAGTATTTGAGGGCGGCCTCGGAGCCACGCGTGCTGCGCTTGTCGAACGCCGCAAGGATGTAGAGCGAGAGTGAGAGCAGTTCGAGTGAGAGAAAGATGACGAGCAGGTCCTCGGTCGCGACCAGGAGCATGCCGCCAACGGTCGCGGCGAGGATGAGCAGGATGTATTCGGAGACGTGATGCGTGAAGCGCGAGCTGGCCGTGAGCAGAAGAACAGTGATGGTGATGGCGAGGATGGAGATCTGGACGGCTTTGGTGAGCGGATTGGAAAGCAGCAGGCCGTCGAGCAGGCTGGCGTTAGCGCGTTCGCTGACGATTAAGGCGATGGATAGGGCGGAGCCGAGCACAGCGAGCATGGAGCACGCGGCAAAGCGCTGGCGCAGAGAACCGCGGCGGAAGGCGAGGAGGTCCAGCGCCATAGTGACAAGGGCGGTGACCACAAGTAGCGCTTCGGGCCGCAGCAGATGCAGGAGCTGGGTGTAGTTGACGGAGGTCATTGCCATGGACCTCCGCGGCGGAGGCCGTCAAACAGGGGCGAACTGAGCGCGGGCTGGACTACATCGAGCAGCAGCCGCGGCAAGAGGCCGACAACGAGGCTGGACGCGATGAGCAGGATGGTGCCGAGCTTTTCCGGGAGGGTGATGGGGGCGAGGGCTTCGGAGTGTGAGAGTAGTTCACTCCCAGGTGCCCAAGTGCGAGGCACCTGGGGCACCCGATGATTTTCGTCTTCGGAGTGGGTGCCGGAGAAGAAGGCCTTCTGCATGGTGCGCCAGATGTAGGCGACGCCAATGAGGATTCCGAGACCGGTGGAGCAGGCGAGCAGCGGATAGGCGCGCCACGCGCCGAGCAGAATCATCAGCTCGGCGACGAAGCCGGAGAAGCCCGGCAGGCCCATGGACGCCACGGCGGCGATGACGAAGGTGACAGCGGCGAAGGGAAGCGCGCGGTTAAGGTTCATGGGGCCGAGCAGGCTAAGCTCGCGCGTGTGCGTGCGCGCATAGACCATGCGGCCGACGACAGCGAAGAGCAGTCCGGCGAGCAGGCCGTGGGAGACCATCTGCAACACTGCGCCGGAGAGGCCCGTGAGGTTCAGCGTCATGAGGCCGAGCAGGATGAAGCCCATGTGCGAGACAGAGGAGTAGCCGATGACGAATTTGAAGTCGCGCTGGACGAGGGCGACGAGCGCGCCGTACACGATGCCGATGGCCGCAAGCAGCGCGAAGAGGTCGCGCCAGGAGTGGATGCCTAGGTGCGGGTGCGCCCATGGCGCGAGGCCAAGGGGG
>DATCBR010000170.1:0-3074 GCA_036511765.1 Acidobacteriaceae bacterium
GGTCGCGCCGCAGCTCCTTCGCCAGCCAGCCCCGGCACAGCCACCAGCCCTGCCGGCGCATCCGGCGGAAAGATGTCCTCCGCCTTCACCGTTACAGCGGGCGACACCGCGCTTCGGGCCTCCATTTGCCGCCCGCCCACCTGCACTTCCCGCACACGCCACGCCGTATAGCTGTACGCCTGCCCCATCTGTGCGCTGCGGTCTACCACTCCGCCGGCATCAGCCGCCCCATTCTCACCTGCCCGCAATCGGATCTCGCTGGGCTCCTTCAACGCCGCCAGTCCCGCGATCTGATCCGTGCGGCCTTTCACGCTGGTATCTTTTCGGCTGCTTTCCGCTTGCCCAACGGTCGTCCGTTCCAACTCCACAGCGTCACCGCTGACGCCACCTTTGCCTGCGCCTTTCTCTGCCGTCCACTGCAGCACCACACCCACCTTCGCACCACGCGCGCGAAAATTCGTGACAGCGCCCGGAGCATCTCCCCCGGCTGCGAACACCTCACCAGATGCGCCCGCCGTCCGCCCCGCCGCATTCTTCAACTGAACGCGATACGCCAGCAGTCTCGGCGGCCCGGACGTAAGCTCTGCCGGCAATGTGTCCATGGCCTCACTTGCCGCCCCCGGCTGTACGGGGACCTTCGCAACCACCGCAGAGCAGGGCCGCGATTCGCCCGCGGTCACGACACCGGTCACACTCTGTGCCGCCGCGCCCCGCGCGGCTGCAACTGGTCCCGCCGCTGCTCCCACCATCTCGCGACAGACCTCCGCCTCCACCATGCCTTTAATCAGCAACCCGTCCGTGGTCCGCTCCGGCGTCGTCCAGCGCACCGTCACCGTCGCGCCAGTCCGCACCGCACTCACACCGCTCGCAACGGGAATTTCTGGCAGATTCAAGCTGGGCGGCAGCGGCGGCCCCGGGCTCGCGCACCCGGCCAGTGCGACCGAAAACACCAGCGCCATCGCCCCATTCAGACCACAAATGTTTCTCGCGCGCCCCCAGGCTGCCATTTTTATCGAAATCTGCATCCAACCAAAGGCTAAAGCATTTTTACAGGTACGGTTTCGCAAGTTTCTGCTGTCAGTTCCGTATTCGGCATTCGTCACGCAGTCCTCGATCGTTGCAGGACCCCAAAATTCAATCGACAGGACAACCCATGGCGACCTCAGTCACTCTGCCTACCACCCTTCCACGATCCATCGGCCGCTCTGGCCTGCACGCCGTGATGGACGTCTCCGCCGTCCAGGTGGACGGTGCGGCGGCCGAATCGGTCATCTCCGAGAAGAAGATCGGCGAGCGCATCAAGCATCTCCGCCTCAAGAAATCCATGGGCCTTGTCGAGCTGGGCCGTCACACCGGCCTCTCCGCCAGCTTTCTCTCCCAGTTGGAGACTGGCCGTGTCGTCCCCACGCTGCGCAATCTCGCCCGCATCGCCATGGTCTTCTCGAAGGACCTCAATTACTTTTTTGAGCCCGAGCCCCAGACACTCTTCCGCGTCCACCGCGGCAAGGACCGCGTCCGTTTGCCGCAGACAGGCGTCGAAGACCCCTGCTACTTTTTTGAGAGCCTGGGCTACCTTGTCCCGGACCGCCAGCTCGACCCCTACTTTGCCGAGTTCCTGCCCGCCGCCCCTGGACGCCAGGCACGCAGCCACCAGCACTTCGGCTGCGAGTTCCTCTTCATATTGGCCGGATCGCTTACCGTCCAACATGGCCCCACCGTGCATGAGGTTACCGCCGGCGACGCCATCTACTTCGACGCGTCCACCACACATAGCTATGAGTGCTCAGGCTCTGAACCCTGCCGAGCCATCATCGTCACGCTGCAGCAGCCCGTGGCAATTCCCAACATCAACGGCCTGCGCGCTACATCTGCAGGTCAGGCGGCAACTCCGCTCAACCGGACGACACGCCCCTTCCCGCAGGCGCCTGCCCCGTCTGCCTCAGACCGTTCCCCTGTCCCGAAGGCCGGCTAGGCGGCTGTCGTACTTAGTTCGGTCGAGCAGCCACCTTCATCACATGTCCATTCGCCTTCTGCCACGCGATTGCATTGCGGAAGTTCTGCGCGATGCGTTGCGATTTCGCAATCGTAAGCTCGGCATGGTCCGGCTGCATCGTCTCGCGGGCCGTCTCCGCAAATAGCACCAGCCACCTCTGAAAGTGCGCCTCTTCCAGCGGCAGTTGAAGATGCGTCATCATTGGATCGCCTTTGTAAGTCCGCGTGGCCAGTAGCACCGACGACCAGAACGTCTTCAGCAGAGCGAGGTGCGCCGGCCAATCTTCAATCGCCTCATTGAAGACTGGCCCAATCACCGCGTCCACCCGCACCTTTGCGTAGAACCGGTCTACCAGCTCCGAGATCTCATGTTCCTGTATCTCATAGGTACTGATCTGCTCCTGCTGCATAAATACCCCCGGCTATTGAGACTGCACAGGCGTGTCCGCGGTTTCCGCCGTTGCTTCGATATCCGCGCGGTCTTCGATGTATCGTGGAGTGCAAGGCGTAAAAGGACAGAAATCAGCGATGAAATATTTATCGGCGGGTCTTGTAGGAACAGCACTCTCGGCTCATTTACTTCTGGCTCCTTCTCTTCCGGCTCAGACTGCTCCGGTCGTTGCCGCTACACCGCCCATGGGTTGGAACAGTTGGGACGCCTACGGCCTCACCATCACTGAGGAGCAGTTTCGCGGCAACGTCAGCGCCCTAGCCAAAGAACTCAAGCCCTTCGGCTGGAACTATGCCGTCATCGATGAGGGCTGGTTCTTCTTCAATCCTCAGGACCGCCAGCGCCCCAACTCGCTGCACTACGCCATCGATTCCAATGGCCGCTACGTCCCTGTGCCGGAGCGCTTTCCATCCTCAGGAACCATGCCAACCGATGCACCCGCCCCCACCGGCGCGGATGCTCCCAAGCTCGCCGCAACCATCGGCGAAACCTCCTTCAAAGCCCTCGGCGACTTTGTCCACTCCCAGGGCCTGAAGTTCGGCATCCACATCGTGCGCGGCATTCCGCGCGCCGCGGTGGAGCGCAACCTGCCCATCGCAGACTCGTCTTTTCGCGTGACTGACGCCGCCGA
>DATCBR010000171.1:0-5462 GCA_036511765.1 Acidobacteriaceae bacterium
CGAGCCGCGCCAAGCTGGTGGAGCGACAGAGCGCCAAGTACACGGAGAAATATGCCGACTACCTGGATCTGGGCGTGATCGAGTGGCGCAAGGCCAAGGACATGCACGACAAGATGGATAAGAAGGCCATCCTGTTTGTAATGACCGACGACACCAAGAACTGTGACGACGTGGCCGACTATCTGCGCGGACATTATCCCGAACTGGCGGGCAATGCCACGCTGGTGATCCATACCAACAAAAGCGGCGAGATTTCAGAGTCCACATCGGGCAAGAACAAGGATGAGCTAGACAAGCTGCGAGAGCAAGCGAACACGATTGACAGTCTGGAGAGTCCAGCTAGGGCGATTGTTTCGGTGATGATGCTGAAAGAAGGCTGGGACGTGCGCAACGTGACGACGATTGTCGGCCTGCGCGCCTACACGGCTGCAAGCAACATCCTGCCCGAACAAACCTTGGGGCGCGGCCTGCGCAAAATGTACCCCGGCGACGCGGAAGAGTACGTGAGCGTGGTGGGCACCAACGCCTTCATGGAGTTTGTGGAATCGATCAAGAACGAAGGAGTGGAACTGGAGCGCAAGCCGATGGGCGAGGGCACTGGGCCGAAGACTCCATTGATGATTGAGGTCGATACAGAGAACGAACGCAAGAATCTGGACGCACTGGACATTGCGCTGCCCCGCCTTACCCCGCGAGTCTACCGGGAATACAAGAACTTGGGCGACCTAGACGTGAGCGCGATAGGGCACGAAAAGGTGCTCTATCAGGAGTTCACCGAGGAAGAGCAGCGCGAGATCGTCTTCAAAGACGTGACCACAGGGGCCGTGACGCACACGACAATTCTCGACACGGCTGGAGTGGCCGACTACCGCAGCGTGCTGGGCTACTTTGCCCACACAATTATGAAAGACCTTCGGCTGGAATACAGAAGCGGGTCTGCGCCTCGTGGCTACGACGTGCTGTACGGCAAGGTCAAGTCGTTTGTACGTAGCGAACTCTATGGACGCGAGGTGGAGCTTGAAGCGCCTAACACGCTGCGCAACCTGTCGGAACTGGCTTCAACGAGGACGATCCTGGAGAGCTTCAAGAAGGCTATCAACGCGCTAACGCTCCGAGAGAAGGGCGACGCTGAAATCCGCGACCACATCAAGCTGCGAGAGACGCGGCCATTCGTGGTCAAGGAGCAGGGCTACGTGGTCTCGAAGAAAAGCGTCTTCAACCGCACCCTCGGCGACAGTCGGCTGGAGCTTGAGTTTGCCAGCTTCCTTGAAGAATGCGCCGATGTCGAATCCTACGCAAAGAACTACCTTGCGGTGGGCTTCAAACTGGACTACGTGAAGGCTGACGGCGATATTTCGAGCTACTACCCGGACTTTGTGGTCAAAGTGACAGGCGGCGAAATCTGGCTGGTGGAGACCAAAGGGCGCGAAGACCTGAATGATCCTGGCAAATGGAATCGGCTTCAGCAGTGGTGCGCGGATGCGAGCAGGCTCGACTCCGGGCGGCAATACCGGGCACTATTCGTCCGCGAAGAAGATTGGGAGCGGTACAGGCCGAAGAACTTCCATGATGCGGTTGCCGCGTTCGGAAATGGGGAGTCCTTCTAGCTCATGGCGAAAGAACTCCACCGACATTTCACGGCCAGAAGCCCATGCTTAATAAAGTGAGAGGCGTAGCCCCATCAGGCGCAAAACCTTCCCTAGCACCGTTCTAGAGGGGGTATTTTTGGGGGTATTCTTCACCACGCACTTTTCTAACCGCTGATAAATAGAGCTTTACAGTTTGGTTCGAGTCCCTCACTGCCACCAAATCTCTCCTCGCGCGCCTCCCGCGCAGCGCGAAACGCCGGCCCGCAGAATGCTATACTTGCCTTCGGATGCTTTCGCTCCTGCCGCTGCACCTAGCGCGCGTCAGGCTATATGCGGAGGTGGCGAAATTGGCAGACGCACTAGCTTGAGGTGCTAGCGCCGCAAGGCATAGGGGTTCAAGTCCCCTCCTCCGCACCATCCGAATCTTTGGCCGCACGGCCCGCGCCCACGCGCTGAATCAAAACGTTTGAGGTCACACACCGCACCATGATCTATCTCCTCGTCGTCGTCCACATCATCGTCTGCCTCTTCCTCATTGGCGTCGTCCTCCTCCAGCAGGGCAAGTCCGCCGACCTCGCCGGCGCCTTCGGAGGCCAGGGTTCGCAGACCGCATTCGGCCCCCGCGGCGCAGCCAACCTCCTCACCAAGCTCACTTCCTGGGGCGGAGTCATCTTCATGGTGCTTTCGCTCGCCCTCACCATCCTGCTTGCACACGGCACCGGCGCCACCCACTCCGTGCTCTACGGCACGCAGACCCAGCAGCAGTCCACCCCCAAGAAGTAAGTAAGCCTCCCAGGCAGCGTCATTCTGGATCGCGCGTACGCGTGTCCAGAATCTCTGCATTGGCCTTTCCGCCTTTGCCCTCGCACCTCGAACCCTGTACCTTTGAACCTCGTATGATCCACGAGGTCTTTCCCGTCGGCCTGCTCGAATGCAACTGCTCCGTCCTCGGTGACGAGCGCTCCGGCGAGGCCATCGTCGTTGACCCCGGCGACGACATCCCGCGAATCCTCGCCATCCTGCAACGCCATCATCTTCGCGTGACGCAGATCCTCATCACCCACGCCCACATCGACCACATCGCCGGCGCCGCCCGCCTCAAGGCCCTCACCGGCGCGCCCATCCTCTATAACCCCCGCGATCTCGACCTCGTAAAGATCATGGACCTCCAGGCCTCCTGGCTCGGTCTCGCCCAAGCGCCCGATGTCCCCCCACCCGACGACACCCTCGAAGACGGCCACATCATCACCATCGGAGGAGGTGTCATTGCCTCAGCCCGCGAAGCAGATGCACAACATGGTGTTATACCGGCAGCCGGAGTAGCAGCGGGCTTCAGCCCGCGGAAACCTGCCTCACAGGAAATCCGGGCTTCAGCCCCGGAACGTTCGCTTGAGAAAAGTGGGATCACCGCCCACGTCCTCCACACTCCCGGCCACACCCAGGGCAGCGTCTGCCTCTACCTGCCCGGCCACTCCCTCCTCCTCGCCGGCGACACCCTCTTCGCCGGCTCCGTCGGCCGCACCGACCTCCCCGGCGGCGACACCGCCACTCTCCTCCGCTCCATCCATCACAAGCTCCTCGCCCTGCCCGACGCCACCGTCGTCATCCCCGGCCACGGACCCTCCACCACCATCGGCGACGAGCGCGCCACCAACCCCTTCCTCACCTAGTTCCCTACGCTCGTCATTCTGGAGCGTAGCTCCAGAATCCCCGTATCGCTCTTCGGCGTCGCCCCTCGACGAACGAATCTTGAACCTTGAACCTTGAACCTTGAACCTTGAACCTTGAACAACTTACGCAACAATACTTAATCTCCCACTCCAACCACTCCGCCCTTTTGTTTATTCCCCGGGTTCATCGCTGTTCACAGCGCTTTTCCACCCTCGATTCACAGCCCAACGGCACGCCGCATGCCCTCCACGAACTCACGCTCCGGCCCGATCAGGCTCACCACCACCCGGTTCCGCTCCGCCATCCCGTAGAACCCGCCCGGATGCGCCACCACCCCGCGCTCCCGCACCAGCCACTCAGCCAGATCGCCCTCCCCGGTCCATCCCCGCAGCGCCACCACCGCACTCCATCCTGCATCCGCCTCCAGCACCTGCAACCGCTCGGAGTTCTCCGCCGCCAGCCGCCGCAGCACCCCATAGTTCCTCCCCGCCCGCTCGCGGATCTGTCCCTGGATCGCGCCCGCTCCCCCCAGCCAGCTCGGCCGTGACAACCAGCTGGATAAAGCCAGTTGCACCGGAGCGTTCATGCTCAAAAACGTGTCCGCGATCATCTCCAGCCGTGCCAGCGCCTCGCGCTTCGCATCCTCCGGCCCCAGCGTCGCAATCCACGCCGCCTTCATCTGCGGCAGCCCCGCAATCTTGCTCAACCCGCTCAGCACAAATGTCAGCGCCGCATGGTTCCCCGCCGCAAAACTTCTCGCCGCACCGCCCTCGCCCAGCGGATAATCCAGAAACACCTCATCCACAATCAGCGCCAGCCCCCGCCTCACGCATAACTCCTCCAGCCACGCGCGCTCCTCCGCTCCGGTCCAATGCCCCGTGGGATTGTTCGGATGAACCACCATCACCGCGCGGGTCCGCTCAGTAATCGCACCCTCCAGCCGCGCCCGGTCGATCCACCACCCATGGTCATAAAACAGCGGATAGCTCTTCAGCCGCACATCGTCCAGATCAGCCAGAAAATCGAACAGCGGATAGCTCGGCTGCGGAGCCAGCACCTCGTCGCCCGCCTCGCACAGCAGCCGGAACAGAAAGCTGTACCCTTCGCTGGTGCTCGTCGTCAGAATCAGGTCCTCGACCCCAACCCCCTCCCCCGGACCAGCCCCGTGCCCCGCGTAGTACTTGGCCACCGCCTCCCGCGCGCTCACCAGCCCGCGCGGCTCCGGCTCATACATCAACGCTCGCTCATCCTTCAGCGGCGCCAGCAGAGCCTTCGCATCATACGCAAACCCGCACTTCGTCGGATTGGAAACCGTCAGGTTCGACAGCGGCCTTCCACCGTGCTTCGCCGCAGCCCGCGCCTCGCGCACCGCCGCCGCAAAGCTGCTCTCCCCCACATCCCAATCTGTCCGCGTCGAGAACCGGCTCACACTTCCATCGTAGGCCGCTTTGGGCTCTAAGCTGAATAGCTTTGAGCTTACAGCTCAAGAAATGTACTTTCCTGGCAGGCCCGATAGCAACGAGCAGCCATTGCTTCGGCTTACGCGAGCTTGTACGCCTTCCTCACCAGGTTCACCGTCAGGTCCTGTGCCACCTCGAAGGCCTCATCCTCATCCAGCCGGTGCTCCGCCACCAGCCGCGCCAGAAACGAGCAGTCCACCCTCCGCGCGACATCGTGCCGCGCGGGAATCGACAGAAACGCCCGCGTGTCGTCGTTGAACCCCACCGTGTTGTAGAAGCCCGCGGTCTCCGTCGCCATCTCGCGGAAGCGCATCATCCCCTCCGGCGAATCGTTGAACCACCACGGCGGCCCCAGCTTCACACTCGGATAGTGCCCCGCCAGCGGCGCCAGCTCGCGCGAGTACACCGTCTCATCCAGCGTAAACAGAATCAGCAGAAAGTCCGGCTCATTCCCGTACTTCGACAGCAGTGGCCGCAGGGCATGCACGTACTCGGTCGTCGCGGGAATGTCCGCGCCCTTGTCGCGGCCGAACTTTGCCAGCACCTGCGGGTTGTAGTTCCGCACAGACCCCGGATGCAGTTGCATCACCAGCCCGTCCTCCACGCTCATGCCGGCCATCTCAGTCAGCATCTGCGCGCGGAACAGCTCCGCATCGCCCGCCTCCATCTTTCCTGTCGTCACGCGCGCATACAGCCGCTCGCACTCCGTCACCGGCAGGTCGGCTGTCCGCGCCGACGCGTG